>SLGR01000073.1 GCA_007136585.1 Candidatus Sumerlaeota bacterium
CTGTATCGTCAGATACAGTAAAAATATCTTTTTTCTTTTTTATTACCCGGTGCAGATAAAGTCCGCCCCGGTCCCTGTAGCATATCAGATCCCCGGTCCTGTATTTAAAAGTTTTTCTTATAAAAAGAACACTGCCGGACCTTATAAAAGGCCGCATACAGCCGCCCTTAACTTTTACCGGGATTATATTGTTCCTGAAACAAGTATCCATTTATATAAATTTTCTCACCCTCCAAAGTAACCTCTTACTTTATTATTCTACTTATCCAGTATATTAAACCTGTATCATTACGGTAACATTACCCTCTTAATTACCTTACAACCGCAAATTTTACCTTATTAAAAGAGTCCCCTGAACTTACAGCCAGTATGTATACCCCAGAAGCCAGTTTGCCGGCGCCGGCCCAGTGGTAACTGCCGGAGCCATTATGAGAGAAACTGTCGATTAGTTCCCCGGCAATATTAAAGACCCTGATATCCGCAGAGGGAGGAAGAGCACCTATAATAATACCGCCCCCGTCTGCTTCCCCGTAATCCGGGTCCCCCGGCTTTAAGGGATTGGGATAAACATACACAGATTTTGTACCCGTATAAGCAGTTGCCAGAAGAGTATATATAGAAAGAGAGTCAAGGCGCCCCTCTACCCATCTCTTTTCACTGTCTATTGTGACTCTGCCGGGCGGGAGAAACTCCCATTCCAAACCTGCCTGGTTAAGTTTTGCCAGCCGGAGCCTGTCAACATCCGGGTGCGGTAAACCCGCCGGATAGTGTATCCTGATAATTATATCACCCGATATGATTAAAGGAATTTCGTCCGGTTCCACAGGAGTTCCGTCAGGCCTCATAAGCACAAAATCTTTAGGAGCAACTATATCTTTTACCGTTCCCGGCGGCAGTTTTTCATCAGCCGTTCTTCTGGCTTTTTCCTGTCCGGAATCAAGATCGCGGATAAGGGCAAATGTAGGGGTGCTTGTAGGCGGGATTTGCATTGATGAGTTCTCATCGTTATCCCGAACCAAATACTGAACATTATGATAAACCGGAGACGCATATGCTGTTAAATTATCCGATCGCCCTAAAAATTTACCGGACCCCCCGGCTTCCAAATACCTGGTCTGCGGAGTGTTGGGCTCAACTCCACCCTCAACCCAGCTGCCGGTACTGCCGTCCAGCTGCGAAATGAGGATATCATCACAGGAATAAATCCTGTAATACGTTGAGCCGGGAATAAGATCCCACTCCCATCTTATAGAACTTGTTGAAAGAGCAGTGGCCCTGAAAGACGGCTTAGCCAGGGAGACAAGAGAATATACTGAAAGAATGCTCAGGCGCCCCTCTACCCATCTGTTTTCCCTGTCTATTGTGACTCTGCCGGGTGAAATGAACTCCCATTCAGAATTCTCCAGGTTAAGTTTTACCAGCCGGAGCCTGTCAACATCAGAACCCGGCAAATCCGCAGGGTAGGGTATCCTGATAATTATATCATCTGATATTATTAAGGGGATTTCGCCCGGTTCCACAGGTGTTCCGTCAGGCCTCATAAGCACAAAATCTTTAGGAGCAACTATATCTTTTACCGTTCCCGGCGGCAGTTTTTCATCAGCCGCTTTCCCGGCGCTTGCCTGTGAGGAATCAATATCGCGGATAAGGGCAAATGTAGGGGTGCTTGCAGGCGGGATCTGCATTGATGAGTCCTCATCGTTATCCCAAACCAAATACTGCGCGTTATGATAAACCGGCGATGCATAAGAGGTAAGGTTATCCGACCGTCCAAAACCCATAGCGGGACCTCCCGGTTTAGGCCCCCCGGCAAAGAGATACCTGGTCCGGGGGGTATTGGGATCAAGCCCATCTTCAACCCAGCTGCCGGTACTGCCGTGCAACTGCGAAAGGAGGATATCTTCGCAGGAGTAAATCCTGTAATATGTTGCTCCGGGAATCAGGTCCCACTCCCATCTTATAGAACCCCTTGAAATAGCAGAGGCCCTGAAAGGCGGCTTATACAACTCTCCCGTATCATCTCCGTCCTCAAATTCCCAGGACCAGTCATGACGGAATTTTTCCCGGGCCGCCTCAGGTGCTCCAAGGCTGTATTTTATTCCTTCAGCCCCAAAGTTAACCCCGGTTTTTTTTATATCAAGTTCAGACCAGGCTATAAGAAGTTTGTCGTAATTTTCGGTTGAAAACCCGGAGTTTGAGAGAAAACCCGTAAAATCAGAGACTTCCCTTATATTCCACCCTGAAATATCCCGGTCAAAGGCGGATGCGCCGTTAAACATATGCCTCATACTTGTGGAGTTTGAGACATCCCAGGAACTTATATCCTGATTAAAGCCGGCGGCGCCCTTAAACATGCTCCTCATATCAGTAACGCTTGAAGATATAACATCAAAAAAATCCTCGGCCGTAAACTCAGTTATGTTTTCCGCGCCGGCAAACATTTCCCTGGCGCTCGTTATGCCCGTTACCCCCGGGTATACAGGGGTAAGTATGTCTCTGAGAAGATGCGGCGTATACCCGTTTACACCTGAAAAACTGATCCTCCCGGCCTTCCCCGTAAGACTGATGGTATAGGTTCCGGTCGACTCATAATAATTGGAAGGGCTCCGGTCCCCGTCAGCTATTGGTTCAGTTCCGGCGCCGACTCCCCAGTCAATTACCATATTTTCAGCGCCGTCAATTATGAAAGTAAATGTTGAACTTTCAGCTGTGGTTTTGATAACAAAATCGAAACTCTGCTCCTGGGCGTTAAGCTCAAAAACAGCAAATACTATAATAAGGATTGCTGTTATAATCCTGCAAAATATTTTTGCTCTCATAAATTAATAATTTCCCCAGCGTTTTCTGAAAAAATCTACTGCGGTTTATGACCTCATAGGAAGTATGCCGCAGTTAAAATCCCAGATAGGAAGCCCCGCGCTGCATTTTCCGCAGGATAGAGCCGCCGTCTCGGTTATCTTCTCGGAGCTTACAGAGGGTTTCGTGTACTTTTTTTTCTTTCTGTTTTTCTTCTCCGCCATAAACTACCCCTTAATAATAATAGTTACTATTATTTTAACCTAAATCCTCTTTTATTTCAATACCCTGAGATGAGACTGTGTTTACAGGAACCCTAAGACGGTCAGCGGTATCGGAGGCGGCCCCGCAGAAAAAATCCGGTCCTTCAGCCGAGGCTATACCGGGGCAGATTCCGCAGTAACTGAGAACCCCGCAGGAGAAACAATTCTCAAGGTGCGAATAATCCGGTTTCATCACTTCCCATATCCTCTCAAACCCTTCTTCCGCCGCTCTCCCGCACGGAACCCTCCAGGATAAGCAGGGAAAAACATTTCCACAGGAGTCAACCGCAGCCATATTAACCCCCGCCCCGCACTCCAGTTTCTCCCTGGGCCGGAAATCCCCTGTATCAAATATCCCGCTCTCAAAGACAGTCTCGCATACCTTCTCCCTGGATATTCTGCGGGAAATTATCCGGTCTTTATTTTTCCTGTAACAGGGAGATATCACAGGGTCAATCTTATGGGTAAGGTTTCTTTTCCGCGCCCACCGGCGGAGCTTATCCAGGTCATTGTAATTCTCATCCATAAGCGGGGTTTTTATAACAGGGCTTATACCGTTTAAAAGAAGGTTATCAATGCCGAGGGATGTTTTCTCAAAAGACCCCGGGACCCCCGTGATAAGGTCGTGCCTCTCAGGGTCGGAGGAATAGACCGAGATATGGACCGAAAACAGGGAAAACTCCGCCAGGCGGGCACCCTTCTCCCTGTTTATCCCGGTCCCGGAGGTAAAGAGCATTACGGCAAACCCCCTGAGCTTTGCTTCTTCAAGTATCTCCCAGAGATCGCTCCTGAGAAGGGGCTCCCCCCCGGTAAGTATCAGAAAAAGGGTCCCGGCGGTTTCCAGGGACTCAAGGAGTTCTTTTACCTGTTCCGCGTTCATCTCTCCGCTCTCCCTTGACGGGGCCCCGCGGTGAAAACAGTGTATACAATTTAGATGGCACCGGGAGGTCAGCTCCAGATGCACCGTGAGAGGGACCCGGTTCTCAAAAGAGCATCTTCCAAGACGGGCGACCGGGGAATAAGAGGTCACAGGAGTATCCCCTTCTCTCTTAAATCTTCCGTAAACTCTTCCATATCTCTTTCCGCTTCGCCACGGGATACTTCAAACTCTCCGCAGAGGCCGCGTATGATGGTTTCCGGCTCGCTCCCCTTCTTAAGCTCCGAGTATATGTAGGTTCCGGTATCGTTAAGCATATGAAGCATCCTGTTTCCAGGGTCAACAATATAATAGCAGCCGTCAATGAGCCGGGCGGCCATATCGGGGTTTATACTGAAGCTCATACCCCGGCCAGAGCCCTGCTGTATACCCCCCGCCCCGGAATTAAAAGACTGAGTTCGCGGGCAATATCCGCAAGGGCGCCGAACCCTTCCGGGCTCGCCGAGTAGAAGAGAGTGTTCCGGAGTATCTCCCGGTAAACCCTCCCCGGTTCGAGATCCCCGTCAAGGCGGAGCATATTAAACCCCGTTAGCGGGCAGCTCCTGTTCTCAAACTCCCCGGCGAATTCCCCGGAAAAAGGGGTTGAGCAGACCCGCCAGGAACCCGAGACCTTCCTCAGGGCAGTTATATCATCAGATAAGATATTATCCCTGCCCCTGACAGAGGATGTCTTACCGCTCCCCGAAGGGCCCGTATAGACCTCCCCTCCAAGAGATGAAGCGTGCATAAGAAGCCCCCCCCGGGGGGGGAGAAATACAGAGTAAGCCGCTCTTAAAACTGAGTCAAGCGCATGTATATCCCTGAAGACCTCTCCTGATATCTCACCCTGCGATACCGTTATATTCATCCCGCGCCCCTTTAGAGACTCACCGTTATCAAGGCAGGATATCTCCACCTCTTCCGCGGCCGGAACCTCATCCTCAAGCGTAACCCGCACGGTAAAATCGGGGCTGACGGGGGATGAGAAGAACCCCCTGTATATTCTCTCTATACCCGGAAGGTCCTTATCAAGGGTTACGCGGCAGCAGACCCCGGCTATATCAATAGAAAAATCCGGTCCCCGTTCCAGGGAAGAAAGACTCAATCATCCCCTCCCCGGGAGATTTTTTCCGGGATACTCTCTATGGTAAGAAGTTTTTCCCTTGAAAGGTCTATTATCTCGGGTTCTTCTCCGGAAGGCATATCCTCTATGATCTCAACCGAGGGCGAGGTCGGAGACTCCGGCCTGACCTCCACAACCCTGGCGGAGCGACCGTCGTCAAGGTTTACTATAGAACCCCTGGGGTAGAGGGTAAGCGTATCAACCAGGACACGGACAACCCCGGCTGAGAACCCCCTGTCTCGTTCCGCGATCACCATTTCCATAGCCCTGGCCGGGTTGTAAGCCCCGCGCCAGGGGCGTTTATGCGTCAGGGCTTCATATACATCGCAGACGGATATTATAGAGGCGAGACGGTTTATCTGATCTTTCTCAAGGTTATCAGGGTACCCGCTGCCGTCAAACCTCTCGTGGTGCTGGGAGGCTACAGATATTATATCTTCTGTAAAATTCCTCTCCCGGGACGGGATGCTTTTTATAACCTCAGACGCTTCAGAGGCGTGTTTCTCAATTATCTTCTTCTCGCTTTTCTGAAGAACCCGCCCGGCAGAAGCTATATCCATATAACCTGCCATCCCCGTATCGTGAAGAAAAGAAGCCAGGGCAAGGCGCAGAACCTGGTCTTCGTTGAATATCATCCTTGAGACTACAGCAGCCGAGAGCATACAGACGTTCACCGAATGAGCGTAAAGATAGTTACCCGGAGTGTTCTCGTAAAAATACTCTTCCAGGAACCCGTTCTTACTCTCGGAAGCGGTACTGAAAAGTTTCCTGAGAAACTCAATATCATCCTCTGTAATAATAACCCTAGCCGAAGATGCGGCGCTGTCTATCTTCTCCTTGGCCAGGAGCAGGGCCTCGTTATATATATCCTCCAGGCTCTCTTCATCCGAAGATACTTTTACGGGTTTCTCCTCTGCGCGCTGATCCTTTTCGGGAAGGGTCTCCTCCACGCCGCGGCAGCGTTTATCCCTGCCCTCAGGGTCCTTATAGGCGTCTGATATCCTTATCATAGTTTTTTCTCCGTTACGCTTAGCTCCGCCGGAACACCCCGCATCAGATAAGATCGGTTACCACGTCGGTTACCGTATCCGAGTCAATCTTCTCCAGTTTTCCCGTGTACCCCGCAAGAAGGCTCAGGTCGCATATTGAGTTTATCCTCCTTGGTATGCCGTTTGAACTCCTGAATACAGTCTCAATCGCCTCATCGGTAAATATCCCGGATTTACCCCCGGCAACGGAAAGGCGGCAGGAAATATACCTACGGGTATCTTCGTACTCAAGGTTTTCCACAGAAGCCCGGATCCCGACCCGCTGGTCAATCTGTTTTATATTGCGTATCTTGTCGGATATCTCGGGTTGTCCGGAAAGGACGAGACTCATAAGAAAATCCCCCTGCGCCTGGAGGTTTAAAAGCATCCTCAGCTCTTCAAAAACCCCGGGATCATCTATTACGTGGGCCTCGTCTATTATAATAACCGATTTCCTGCCGTCATTGTAATTATCTAAAAGGGCTTTTTCAATACCCCGCAGCAACCCGGATTTACCCCCCTCCTCGGAAGCTGAGGTAAGTTTATAGAGAATATGAGAGAGAATCTCCTCCGGGCTCATCTGGGGGTTTGAAATATAGGCCGTCCTGTACCTTTCCTTCTCCAGGTCAATAGCAAGTTTCTTTAAGAGCAGCGTCTTACCGCATCCGAAAAGCCCGCTGAAGAGAACAAGCCCAAGGCTCTCTCCTATCCCGTAGACCAGCCTGGAGTAGGCCTCTTCGTGCTGGGGTGAGAGGTACAGGTACCTGGGATCAGGCGCGTTTCTGAAAGGTTTCTCGGTAAGCCCCCAGTAGGTTTCGTACATATTATTCCAGCCCCCTGAGCCTCCGCGCCATTCTCATACGCAGCTCTTTATCTCCCGGGATACCGCTTTTCTCAGGTTCATCGTGTTCCTCTCTTACGGGTTTCTTTTCATCCCCGGTTTCCCCAAAGAGCCCTAACTCATCTCCGTCGGGTATGGGCTTATCCTTCTTCACGTCCCGGCGCTCTTCCGCTTTTAAAGATTCCAGTTCAAGCTCCAGGCGGGTTATTTTCCGGACGTACCCGGCCTCCTCAACCTCCTGCCGGCGGAGTTTCTCCTCAAGTTCGGATATCCTTTCCCTGAACCTCTCCCTGGCTGCCCTGAGGTTATCCTCCCTCTCGCTTAATTCTTTTTCCCGCTGCTCCAGGTCTATAAGCCCTGCTCCGGGTTCCGGGTCCCGGTTCTTTTCCGGGGAGGGTAATTTCTCAAGGAGCTCAAGTTTTGTCTCAAGTTCGGCAACGCGGGCCAGATGCTTTTCCTCCCGCTCCTCAAGGGAGCTGATCCGGGCTTTGAGGTTATCAATCTGCTCCTCGTAATTCCGCCTGGCATCCCTGAAATCTGAGTTTATCTCTGAGAAGAGCCGGTCTTTCTCTTTTATCTCAGCCTCAAGTTCCTGTATTTTTTTCTGTGACTCCGATTCCCTGTTTAAGGCCTTCCTGAGGTCTTCATCCCTGCCGGAGCTGCTATCGGTGAGTTTAAGGTTAAGTACTTTGATCCTGTTCTCATACTCTGAGCGAAGTTTCCGCAGGTTTCTCCTTTCCTGGAGAATAAGGTTCTCTTTCTCGTCAAGCTCTTTCTTAAGCTCGGCGACCATACCGGGGCTGGAGGAACTAAGGGCCTTCAAACGCTCGTTTAGCATCTCAACCTTTGTTTCAAGGGCAGCCCGGCGGGATTTATGCTCCTCTTTGAGTTTTTCAAACTCCGCTGCGTCAACCATATTCTCCGGGTACCCTGTCCTGTCACGGAGCATCTCTCTGAGTTTATCATTCTTCTCTTCAAGAAGACGGAGCTTTTTCTCATAATCACTGATGAGCTCGGTCTGTTTCTTCTTCAGATAAGCGACCTCCTGCTGGCGCCGCTCACTCTCGGCCTTGAGTTTTATTGAAGACTCCTTTATAAGCCTTTCCTGAAACTTCTCAACCTCGTTTAAAATATCATCTCTTACCATTTTTCAGTATCCTTAAAGCACGGTTACAGAAAACAGGAGACCTGCTCCGGCGGTCTTTTTATCCGGGACACCGCATTTTTCCGTGCGCGTAACTCCATTAAATGTTTCGTTACTCCGTTTCGCCGGTATTCTTTTTTCCGGCTATCATAAGAACCGTTATCAGAAGGTAGACCAGAAGGCTCTGCGCAAGTATGGCTATCGCGTTTAAGGGAGTAGCCCTCCGGATAACAAAAGCCGAGATGCCGAAGATCACCGCGCAGAGCCATATTATAATGACTGCGCGGGCCCTTGTAAAACCTATATTGGTCAGACGGTGATGGAAATGGTCCTTCCCCGTTACTTCAAACCACTCTTTAAGGTTTCTTACCGTATTATTCCTTATACGCGAAACCGTGGTGTATATCATATCAAATATATAGAGTGAAAAGATGAGAAGCGGGGTTACCACAGCGACCGGTGCGCTGGCAGCGTCCCAGGAGCTGGCAATGGCAAGCGTGGCCAGAAGAAACCCTATTACCGTGGATCCGTTATCCCCCAGGAAGATTCCGGCCCGGGGAAAATTATGAATAAGAAACCCGGCGCAGCTTCCGGCAAGGGTTACTGAAAAAA
>SLGR01000119.1 GCA_007136585.1 Candidatus Sumerlaeota bacterium
ATAGAAAGTTACGAGATCGCGGATATATGGGAACCGACCCCCTCTCTTTCGGAACCGGGGGTGCTGCAGTCACAGGTTCAGGTTAAAATTCTTGGAAGGTTTCCCGGAAACAGATCCGATAGCGGAATTTTAATGACTTTTATGCAGAAGGACGGAAACTGGTTTCTTTACAATATGGTTGAAATCCCCGATATGTTTGAACCGCTTTAAACTCCCCGGGATAAAATAATATCTTCAGTTCTTAATTCTGTTCTTGAGTTCAGAGATTAAAATTTCCGTATCGGATTTGTTTTTAGCTGCAAGAAAACCGGATGATAACAGCAAACCGTTCTTATTCCAAACAATCTTTAATACAGTATGACCCAGAGCCCATTTCCCCGAATGCCATTTGCCTGTTTTAAATACCTTTATATCTTCAAAAGGGATGCTTATCGGATCCCTTGTAAGATACCTTAGGAAATAAAAGGTCTTCTCATCGTTCCAGTACCTTCCGTTTCCCCGAGCAAGCATATTATCCCTGGTATACCTTTTCCACCATTTCCCGTATATTTCACTCCCAAGGTATAAACCCGTTTTAGTATTTATATCCGGTTTCAGTCTCATTTTTTCATTACATTATTATTTCCAGAACTTTTAATGCTGCAAAAACCTTAAAAAGAATCCTGTAAACTTACAGTTTAATTATATAAAATTTCATCAATTACCGGTACCGTTCTCTAAGAGGCGTAAATGCTTCTCTCCTGTGATACTTACACCTGTGATATTTTCTTTGACAAAAACACCCTTTGGTGTTATTATAATTTCATAAATTATGAGCAGAAGATACACTGATAATACCTGGATTTCAAGCGCCCTTTTCTTTACTTTAAGGGCGCCCCTTAAACTTATTTCTGTCTCCGCCCTCGCCGCCTGTATCCTGTTATTCGGAAGCCTGGCAAAGGCCAGTAGTTGGGAGTACGATTTTGGAACGGATACCGGGACTTTTGTTCAGGAAAATACAGTAAGCGAAGATTTTCTGCCCCAGCCCCAGGAAAACGGAGGAACCGCAAGGGTCCGGGTAGGAACCGGCGGAGGCGGCTTTTATCTTGAAAACCCCGGCATAGCAGGTCTCGGAGACGGGGCTGAACTGAGGATTAAGGCCCCTACGGGAGGTTCAGTAAATAAATTCAGTATTTATGAACGTTTCCCGGGGAAGACTTTTTACACTAAATTTAAACTCAAACTTGGAGATTCTGACGGCGGAGGTACTGCGGAGGACGGCAGAATTATTTTTATGCAGGGTGCCGGTGGAAGGTATTCTGATAATTTAGTGATAGCGCATGACCAGACGTTCACCGGGTTGAGGTGGGATTTCGGAGGGGGCGGAGTGATAACTACATCTCATGCCAGTGGCGGGTCCTGGAGCGAACTTGGAGGGGATCCTTTCGTTCAGGGGAGTACTTTTACGGTTGAGATTTACGGGAATAATACCCTTGCTGAACAGGGTTATTCAAGGAACGGTTCAGATTATTCCCTGGGGGCAGGAACATATGACTTATGGGTAAATGATACATTGGTAGGAGATAACCTGCCTAAAGGGGAGATGGAGTCCGATGCTTTTATTGACTCGTTTCTGTTTTACGGAGTAAACAGTAGCGAAAACCAGGCCAATATTTTTCTTGATGATTTTGAGTATACCAACGCATTGGACCCAGACGCGCCCCAGCTGTTTCCCGAACTTGTGTACTATAACCTGGATGACCCCGGGGATATCACCGCAAATATAATCTGGAACGAGGCAGATTCCGTAGTATCGGTCAGCGATAACGGAGATACCCTTAACGTAGGAACTGATTATGAGGTTGTCGGAGATACCCTTACCATAAAGAACGATTACCTGGATGATACCCTTAAGGTTGCCGGAAGCAGCGTTACTCTTAAAGTGGAGTTTGATGAGAGTTCGGAACTTAAGCTGGATATAATGGCTGCGGCTTCTCTTCCTTCAGGGGAGAACTGGGTTGAGAACTGGGACTTTGACGGACCCTGGGAAGGGACAGCAGCTTCAGGGAACCCCGAGCACTGGGTATGGGGAAAGAGGGGAGAGCGGTCAACCGATACCGCCAAAGTGCTTGTCGGGGAAGCTTCTTTCGTGCATGAACCTTATTTAGGGTATGAGTATCTTGAACAGACCGGGAAACTGCTTACGAATAAAGAGTACCACCTGGCCGTATACGCAAAAGGGACCGGTATGGTGCGCCCTGGTATAATACACTCCGGGGGAACAAGTTACGTGGGCCCCGCGGGGCGTCTTATCATAGAAGATTCGGACTGGGAAAGAGTGGATTTCAGTTACGAGAGCCCGGGCTCTATATTTGACGGAGGCATCAGTATCGGGTTACAGAGAAAGGAGGCCCGCGGGGAAGAGTTGGTTCTCGGGGCCGTATGGTTCAGCGATACGCCGCCCCCGGGGGACTGGCCCTCACCGCCCCAGCCGGTAGACGATCTTGCCGCATCATCCACGGATTCCGTTCAGGGAGCGGCCCTTGAGTGGACGGTTCCTTTTACGCCTCATCCCCCGGATTCCTACGAGCTCAGGTACGCCACGTACTCAGTGGCGGTCTCTACCTACTCCGACTGGTGGGACTCTATTCCCGAGTCTGAAGGCCTGTACGAGGGGAGAAGGATCATAGAAGCAACCGAGCCCGAGGGAGGTACCGAATCCCATATCATAGACGGGCTCTACCCGAACCTTACTTACTGGTTCGCGGTAAAGGTCTTTGACGAGGAGGGGTATTCTTCAGAGATAGATTATAACGCCCGTAACGAGGCATCCCAGGCCTCGGCTGAGATAATTAACCTGGCACCGCTCCCACCGACGGGCCTCACCGTGCCGGAGATAACCCTGGACCCGGTTGAGGTCAAGTGGGATCCGAATGAAGAGGTTGATGTCTCCAGGTACCTTCTTTACAGGGCTGAGAGGGATGAGGCAGGCCCCGTACCTTCTGTTGAGGGGGTATTTATCGCCACAGTCTCCGCTACTTCCTATAATGATACCGGAATTGACACCTCAAAGTACTATACATACTGGGTGCGGGCCCTGGATGATTTCGGGCTAAAGAGTCCCTTATCCGCCCCGGCGCAGACATCCCCCGATTTAGACCCCCCTGTCATAGGGCATACCCCGCTTACCGACAGGGCGCTTGGACGGGATAGAATATTCGTGGAGTTCAGCGTTTCGGATAACCGTGAGGTATATGAGGCGGGTATTATATTTCAGGCCCTTCCGGACGGGGCCGAGACCGATATCCCCTTTTCCTTTACCCCTTCGGATTACGTCGAAGGAGAGGTGGAGATAGATAAATCAAGTATAGGTCCCGGGGGTTTCAGGTACCGTATATACGCCTCGGACGGGCCGAACTTGAGCTTTTATCCCGGTGAGGATGAGTGGATAACTTTGCAGTTGAGAGCCGATGCGGATCCGGAGCAGAGATTCGTTACCCCGTCAAACCCCGAGGTCGTCTTCGGTACGGATGCAGAGTCGGTCCTTATAACCGATACCAGGGGAAACGAGGTGTTCAAGGCATCCAGAGGCGGATCGGATTTCATAGTCTGGAACCCGGCTGAGAACGGAAGTATAGCCATTGAGTCGGGGCTTTACATATACAGGGTAAAGACACAGAACGGGTACAGTTACGGGACCGTTGTGATAGTTAAATGACAGTTGCGTGTAAATTTAAAAAATACGGGTTGATTTTTATAGTTGCCGCCGGGATGGGTCTCCTTCCGGGAGTATCCTCCGCAGGGTTTATGGACCCGGGGTGGGGGGCCAGGGGAGCCGGCAAGGGAGGAGCTTTCATAGCCTCCGTTGACGATGTGTCGGCCGTGATGTGGAACCCCGCGGCCCTCTCGGAAGTTTATATGAGGGAAGCGCTTCTTTCCTATCATAAGCCTTACGCCGGGCTGGACGGGGTAAACCTGAATATGGGGTTTGCCTCTTTCGCTTACCCCGTGGAGGGGATCGGGAATTTCGGGGCTTCTTTTACATCTTTTGACGGGGACGGAAAGTACAGGGAGACCACCTTCCAGGTTTCGGGGGCAAGGGAGTTTTCGGAACTTCTTAATATTGAGCCGATGATGCTCTCTGCCGGTGTAAACCTTAAGTACCTTTTAAGCAGGTATTACTGGGACAGCGAGATAAAGGCCCTCGGGGACCCGGTTACGGAGAAAGACGGAGCCGGGGCTTTTACCGCTGATATCGGGGTTCTATTTCAGCCCTCATACAGTATCCCCGTTGGGATAACCGTAAAGAATATTATCCCCGCGGATGTTGGTCTGGCGGGAGAGGATATAGTGCCGCTTGAGTTTAAGGCGGGGGCCGCATACCGCCTGGGAACTGTAAGAGGGGTTGAGAGCCTGACCCCCGAGATTATGGTGGGGTACAGGGACCATGAGTATGACGACGGGAAGGTGAGCTGGGCGGTTGGTGTGGAGGGCTGGGTGCTGGATCACACCCTGGGTCTCCGGGCCGGGATAAATGATAACGAGGGCGCGCTGGGAGCGAGTTTTGAGAAGTTTATAGGGGATTTCATACTCCGTATTGATTATGCCGTCCTTATCTCCAGTACGCTGGGTGATAACCTGGGCAGTCACAGGATATCAACTAACCTGAGGTTCTGATATGCTTATGATTCGCGGTATAGGCGGAAAAAGGTTTTTGATTCGGAGCGCCGGGGTATTGCTGGGGGTATTGCTTTCAGCAGGGTGTCTCTTCGCGCAGGAGATATCCGTGACCTCGGTAAGCATAGATAACTCCCATGCCCATATAATAATAAATGAGGTAATACAGATTAACGAGATCCTTATAAAAGAAGACGAACTTGAGTTTCCGGTCTTTGTTTCCCGGTCAGGTCAGGTATTCCCCCAGGTGAGTTTCAGGACAAGTCAGGCGAGGGATACGGTGTTTGAGGCTGTGAAGACAGGGCGCCCCAGCGAGGAAAGGATAAGGAGGATCACCTACAAGATAACCGATCTCTCCACATACAGGCAGGAAGGGTCCTCCCTGAGGGGGTTTGCCACCGTAACTTTTAACGGGGTGCTGGATATAGAGTGCCGTATAATGCAGTCCCGGCACGACGGCTCATACTGGGTCTCGTGGCCGGCCCGCCCCCCTGATGAGGATAGAGACGAGGATTCCTGGGTGGACCAGGTCTCTATAATAAACAGGAGGGTCAGGGATATAGTTGAGCAGGATATTATAGAGCAGTACAGGGAAAAAACTGTAGATGAAGAGGCGGAAATCCCGGACCGGGATGTTTCTGTAAGAGTGGTTGAGGGGCCCGTTGATACCCCGGTTACGGTAACTGACGTAAAGGTTGAGCCGGTTACGGGAGAGGGGAGCCGGGTTGCTTCGGCCGAGGTGGAGTTAAACTATTCAATCAGGATTATGGATATAAAGGTTCATTCTCGGCGGGGAGAGATTTTCCTTGAGTACCCCGTGAGCGTGGCAGCCTCGGGGAGGGAGTTTGACCAGATGAGGGTGCTTTCCCGGGAACTCGGAAGGGAGATAAGAAGGGCGGTCGAGACCGGTGAACCTTCGGAGGAGAAATACGCCGAGGTTGGGTTTGAGATAACCAAGTTCGAGAGGTTTGACTCCGATAGCGCCCTTAAGTATTTCTGCGGGGTTACAATAAACCAGGTTATTGAGATAGAATGCGCGATAATTGACGGGCCCGGGTACGATGCTTTTGTCAGCTGGCCCTCGCGCAGGGAGAACGGGGATTACGTAGATCAGATAATCCCTGTAAACAGCGATTTCCGGGATGCCGTTGAAAGAGCTCTTCTTTCAAAATACCAGAGAGAGTTAAGAAGCCGGTAAAGGAAACCTGCCCTGAATAAAACCGTTTTAAAGAACACTCTGAAGATATTCTTCGCGGCCTCTATCCTGGCCGTTTTATTAACCTGCAGCTCCTCTGCCGCCTCGGAGAATATAAGGGTTTTCTTTAACCAGCCGGAGCATTTGTCCGGTAATATCCGGGGATCCCATCCCGGGATGTCGGTGGAAGAGCCTTTGTTTTTTCTTATAGAGTCGGCTCAATCCGGTGATACCCTCTATGCCTGTTTCTACCGGATGAGCTGTGTGGATATCGCTGAGGCTTTCAATGATGCCACAGACAGGGGGGTATCGGTATATTTTATCACCGATGACGACTACGGGAATACGGGCGCTTACAGCATGCTTGACTCCACTAACGTAATGATGGGAAACAGTTCGAATTTTATGCATAACAAGTTCCTTGTTCTTAAAAGCAGCGCTGTCTGGGTCTCTTCTGCCAACCTCACCGAAAACGGGCTCTTAAATGAAAATAATAACGCTCTTCTGATTTATTCCCGTGAACTTGCCGATGTATACGAGAGGGAGTTTCTCCATATGTGGGAGGGTAACTTCTCAGGAGACAAGGACCTTGATGAGCATACGCCGGCAAGAGTAACCGTTGACGGGGTTGATATTGAGGTTAATTTTTCGCCCTATGTAACGGCAACTCACAACAGTTCAAGTCTTATTGAGCGCTTGATAGATTCTGCCTCAGATTCGGTCTTTTTCAGTATCTTTACTTTTTCCTTTAACGAGACAAGGATAAAAAACGCCCTGCGCCGGGCACGTTTGAGGGGAGTGGAGGTTAAGGGAGTAGTGGATAGCTCCCAGGGTACCTCGCGTGAAACCCGGAGGAGGCTTATTAAGGACGGGATGGATATTCTGCTGGACGGAAACCCCTATAACCTGCACCACAAGTTTGCCGTTATTGACCACGGCACTGAAGATGCTCTGGTTATAACCGGATCCTATAACTGGACCCCGGACGCAAACAGCGTACACGACGAGAACTTTCTTGTAATACACTCAACTGCCGTTGCTTCCCTTTACTGGCAGGAGTTTCAGAATAACTACTCCGTTGCGGTAGGGGGTGAGGCGACGCGGGGCGATTCGGCGGTAGATGATGTGATAGTATACCCGTCTCCGGCGCGGGATACGGAGAAGGTTACCTTAGGGTATACTCTTTCCTCGGCTGTTTCCGAAGTTGAAGTAAGAGTGTACACCCTTTCAGGTGAAGAGGTGATTTCAATCTCCCCCGGGTTCTACCCGGGAGCGGATAACGAAATTATCTGGGATCTTAAGAACTCTTCCGGGAATAGTGTGGCAGGCGGGCTTTATTTCCTTAAGGTGACGGCCACTACAGGGGACGGGGATTTCTCGGAAACAGAGAAATTCGCGGTTATAAGATGAGAAGAGCGCTGTTCGTACTTTGTTTATTCGCCTCTCTGGTTACCGGGGAGGTTTACGCCGGGGCCGGGACCACGGCGGCGAACTTCCTGAAACTCCCGTTCGGGGCGAGGAGTTCGGCCCTGGGGTCCAGTTTTACGGCCTTTGCCGAAGGGCCGGAGGCCCTTTACCATAACCCGGCCGGGCTGGCAAACGGTGTATTCAACGAGGGCAGGGCCGTATTCAGTAAATGGATACAGGGGACTTATTTCGGGCAGGCCGCCTATAGGCACGGTCTGGACTCCGGCGGGTTCGGGGCGGGGATAACTTATTTTAACTCGGGGGAGATAACCCGGAGAGACCTTGGAAGGAGAAAGACCGGGAGCTACAGTTTTCAGTCCGCTGCCATTGACGCGGGGCAGGGGCTCAGGGTCTCGGAATCCCTGAACCTGGGACTTGCTCTCAGGTTCATCTGGGAGTCTGTTGACGGGGAGCAGGTTAACGCACTTGCCGGAGGGATGGGGGCTCAGTATACCCGGCAGCTTAGCGAGGCGCATCTCCTGCGGGCGGGGGTTTCACTGGAAAACCTCGGGACGGAGATGGGGCATGACGGGAAGTACCCTCTTCCGGCTGTTCTTAGGGTAGGGGTTGGAGATATTCTTTTTGACGGATTACTCAGCGCTTCCACGAGTATAAACTACTATTTCAATGAAGAGAACTTCAGCGGGGGAGTTGGAGTGGAATATTCCCCGGTGGAACTTCTTGACCTGAGGGCCGGGTACCGGTTCGGGGAGGGTTCCCCGACACCGTATGGTTTTACCGCAGGGATAGGGATAAGATATGTTGATGATATGGAATATGTTTTTGATATCAGTTCCGGATATATGGGTGATCTCGGGTTTACGGTTATGGCTGGGACAGGGGTAGCTTTCTGATGATTAAGTTCTTAAAAGTACTGTTAATTGCGCCGTTTATTGGTTTTTTTCTCTTTGATCCGGCCTTGCCGGCCGGAAACAGAGGCCCACGTGAGGAGCTCAGCGCAAGAAGAGGAAGCCCCTCGGATTACGAGGTCTCGGAAGATGATATGGTCGTTACCTTTATTGATGTCGGGCAGGGTAACGCGGTTCTTGTTGAAGCTCCTTCCGGGAAGACTCTTCTTTACGATGCCGGGGGGCGTCCGGAATGGATGACCTCCTCCTGGGACCCGGGAATGGAGATCGTGGTTCCTTTTTTGCGGGAACTCGGAATAGAGAGGATAGATTACGCGGTGATGTCCCACGCTCACGGGGACCATATCGGCGGGTTCCCGGCAGTTTTATATAACTTTGAGGTCGGGGAGTTCATTGATCCGGGGTTTCCCCACCAGAGCAGCCTATATGAGGAACTGCTTGAAATAGTTGAAGAGCTTGAGATTACCTACAGGGTCCTGAGAGAAGGGGACGGGGAGAAGATAGACCTAGGG
>SLGR01000087.1 GCA_007136585.1 Candidatus Sumerlaeota bacterium
CTGTTTCCTACAGTTATTACCGGAACCTCGGGAACAGAAAGACTCCCCTCGGCGTCTTCAAATCTTACACTATCAGCGAAAGCCGCAAGGGCCAGGGCGTTAGGAGCGTGACCGTGAGCAACAGCCCGGTGCGGAGTATTTAAATATATGTTCCTGTGAACAACCGCTTCAACCGAGGCTTTCCCGGAAGAATCGGAATAAGAGTATATCCTGCCTCGGGGTTCAAGGGGGACTTCCACTATATCGTTAAACTTCAGATCCCCCAGGAATGAGCCGGAAGCGGTTATATACATAGTATCTGAAGAGCGCATGCTTAAATTACCCGCCGAGAGGGATACCAGGCCCTGCCGGAAAAGCAGCTCCCCCAACCTGCGGAACCGGCTGTACTGATACAACCCTACCGGCCTCCGAGGACTCCGGCCAGGGTAAGAAAGGACTCCGGGTCCCCGTATCCTCCGGGTTTAAGAATAAAGAAAAAATCGCCCGAGGATACCAGGGCTGACCCTGGGGCTGCCGATTTAATCACGCTGAGAGTATTTACACCCAGGGAACCCAGAAATTCCCGGGCCGTATCTCCCCCGCAGAGAACCGCTCTCCGGAACTCTCCCGCCTCAAAAATTTTTTCGCCCATTTTTACCAGCTTTTTCAGGGCGGAGGAAGACTCTTCCTCGGGGGTCTTAATGAGAATATCCCCGGAGAGTTCATTTTTATTAAAATCCCCTCCGGAGATAATAATCTTTTTCCCGTTCTCCTCCCATAGCCGGACCTGTTTAAGCGAGACAGGGTTCATACTCCCGCAGAGCAGAAGCACAGGGCCCGGCTGAAGCAGGAGCGGTGGTGTTTTCCGGGGCGAGGATAGCCAGGCGCCTGCAAGTTTTCCCGCCCAGGCTGAGGCGCCGGCAAAACAGCAGACAGGGTTCTCTTCCGCAAGTCGCTCAAGATCCCCATCGGTTGAAGCGTTCAGCACCTTTACTTTTTCATAGTTTTTCATCTGCCCGGAAAGTATCTCTTCAAGCCCCGAACCCGTACCGGGAGATTTTATATCCGGAGAATACTCCGTTTCCCTGATCTCCCTGCCCCAGAGATACTGCACATTATTCACCGTTGTCCTGCCCATCTGCGGGAAGGCGGCGCAGAGAGGCAGGGCATCCAGTTCAAGTTCTTCTATCAGAGCATCAAGTTCAGCTCCAATATTCCCCCTCAGGGTAGAATCAATTTTTTTATAATAGTACCCGGCTTTCCACTCCTTTAAAACGCCAACGGCTTTTCGCACAAGCCGCGCGGCGCGGGAAGATGAGTATCCGCGAGAGTTAGTGCTTATAATCCAGACTTCCGTATCGGAAGGTATTTCCTCAATATTATCAACATCCGCCGAGACCGTGACCTTCATCCCCCTGTCGGCGAACTGAACCCCGGTATCACCCGCCCCGGTAAGGTCGTCCGATATAACCCCCACGCGGGGAGATAATCTCTTTACTATTTCTTCGGAAATAACGGGTCTCCTTTTTTAATATTCCCGAACCGGCCCGCATCGCCCCAGCGGCGGATCCCGAGACCGGGTTCCTCAATCCCAAGCTGACGGTTCATCTCCGCGGAAGCTCCGGGCATAAACGGATAGATAAGACTGGCAACGCACCCCAGAGTCTCGTAAAGGGATGTAAGTACCTGAGAAAGACGCTCTGTATCGGATTTAGCCAGATTCCAGGGGGCGGACCTTTCCACGTATACGTTCGCGGATTTAACTATTTCCCAGATTCTATCAAGAACCGAGCTGAACCTCAGCTCCCCGTAAAGCTCCTCCAGGTCACCGGAGATGTCTTCGGAGAGTTTCTCAAACCCGTCAGGGCGCGAGGGATCGTATGAGGGAGAGTATTTACTTATCATACTGAGAACCCGGCTTAGAAGGTTCCCAAGATCGTTGGCAAGATCGGTTTCGTAGCGGGAAATAAACTGCTCCTCGGAAAAATTTCCGTCCATACCGAAACTTACCTGTCTCAGGAGAAAATACCTGAACGCGTTTACACCCCATTGCTCTACAAGGTCCAGGGGAGCTATTACGTTACCCCGGGATTTACTCATCTTTTCCCCGGTAATCGTCCACCAGCCGTGCGCGAATATCTTCCGTGGAAGGGGCAGTCCCAACCCCATAAGCATTGTTGACCAGTAAACGGAATGAGTAGTAAGGATATCCTTTCCTATCAAGTGACACGTAGCCGGCCACCAATTTACCCCCGGAGGGGCTATATACCCTGTTGCCGAGTAGTAATTTATAAGCGCGTCAAACCATACATAAGTAACATAATTCTCGTCAAAAGGCAGAGGTATCCCCCAGGATAGACGGCTTTTCGGCCTTGATATGCAGAGATCATCCAGCCTGTTGTTCTTTAAAAACCCCAGGACCTCATTCCTTCTTATATCCGGCTTTATATACCCGGGGTTACTGTTAATGTATTCTATGAGCTTCTCCTGGTAGGCAGACATCAGGAAGAAATAGTTATCCTCCCGGATCCTCTCAACCTCCCGCCCGCACTCCGGGCATTTTCCTTCTTCAAGATCCTTCTCCCTCCAGAACCTTTCGTCCGGAACACAGTACCACCCCGTATAGGACCGTTTTTCTATCTCCCCTTTCTCGTAAAGTTTATTCAGCAGGCTCCTGACCGTTTCCTTATGCTCTTCATCCGTAGTCCTTATAAAACCGTCGTTGCTTATATCAAGTTTTACCCATAAATCCTTAAACTTCCCCACCATCTCATCTGTATGTTCCCTGGGGGAGATACCTCTTGCGTCTGCGGCGTCCTGAATCTTCTGCCCGTGCTCGTCAGTACCTGTAAGGAAAAAAACCTTTTTCCCGCTTTGCCGGCAGTAACGCGCAAGAGTATCTGCGGCGATCTGAGTATAGGCGTGCCCTATATGCGGTTCCGCGTTAACATAGTAAAGAGGTGTAGTTATATACGCTATTTCATCCATTTCTTTAACCTGTCCTTCATTCCAGAGCTTAACTCCTCAACCCTGAACTGACTGACCAGTCCGCTCTTCAGCCTCACAGAAACGCTTCTGTTAACGTGGTTTATGTCCACAACCTCTCCGCGCCCGTCGGGTGTAAGAACTTTTTTACCCGGAGCCGGCATTTTTCTATGAGTCTCCTCATAATACGTGTTCTCAAACCTGAGGCAGCACATAAGCCTTCCGCAGCATCCTGATATGTTCTCAGGATTGAGAGAAAGCTGCTGGTTCCTGGCCATATCAATATTTACGGTTTCCATTGCCTTTAAAAACTCCCGGCAGCATACGACCCTTCCGCATAACCCTATACCCCCTTTCAGGGCAGTCTCGTCCCTGACCCCGATCTGAACCATCTGGACCCTTATTTTCAGCCGGCTCCCGAGTTTTTTTATAAGATCCCTGAAATCCACCCTTTCAGGGGCGGTATAGTATACGAAAAGTTTCTGGCGGTCATAAGTATAGGAAACCCGGGCAAGGCTCATATTGAGGCTTGATGATTCTATCTCCGCCTCAACCTCAGGGCGGATCTTCTCGGAAAGCTTTATATTCTCTTCCAGGACGCGGTAATCGTCCCTGTTCAGCTTCCTTATGATCTTCATTTCCGGAGCTTCCTTTTTCTCCGGACCCTCCGGGGTTTTATCAACGCTTCTGACGGTCCCGGTCTCAAGGCCGCTCCGGGTTGCTATAAGAACCCTGTCTCCGGGCCTTACCGCGGACCGGCCGGGCCTTACCCGGTATTTCTCCCTGAACTCCCTCAGTTCTACTGTTGCGGTTTCCATCATTCTTTTAAGATATTAATTTACCTGTCCTAAATCAACAGCTCCGAGCTTGAGAAACATATCAGATACCACGAGGTCGGCGTTGGCGTTTTTCCTCAGATCCCTTAACGCGTCTTCTATTATTATGACGCGCCGGCAATTCTCTTCCCCGGGAGATTTTCTGAAAGACGCAGCCTCAATTTCAAGCAGCATCATCATTTTCTCTTCCAGGTCCGGCTCATCCGGGTCTTTACAGGATATCCAGTCTGAAACCTCACTGAAAAAATCCTCCGGGGGAACGTTGCTCAGAAGCACCTTCCGGGCGTTAACATACCGGGTAAGTCGCCCCGGGGAACCTGATGCGGCCTCAACGGCCTCCGGAGCTGAACGGGCCCGGGGAAGCCTTTCTTCAATAAACCTCCCCATATCGGAGCGATTGAGAGGCAGAAACTCAACTCTCTGACACCTTGACCTTATCGTAGGAAGGAGAGAAACCTCACGGTTTGTAACAAGTATGAAATAAGTAGCGGGAGGAGGCTCTTCAAGCACCTTGAGCATTGATTGCATGGCGGGAAGACTTGCATCTGCGGTATCATCAAAGATAAATACTTTTTTTCCGTCACGGTAACCCTTCAGAGAAGCAAGCCTTATAACTTCCTGAACCTGTTTTATACTGAGTTTTACGGTTCTTTTTTCCCCGTCACTACTGCTGGGTACGAGGTTTTTTATAAGAACTCCCCCGGAAGGGGTCTCTATTTTTATCTCTTCTTCTTTTTTCAGTGAACCCACAAAACTCACAAGGGGCTGATTCCCGCAGGCAAGACGGGTGCAGGAAGCGCATTTCCCGCAGGGTTCACCCTCCGCGGGTTCCAGGCAGTTCAGGGATGCTGCTACAGCGCAGGCGCAGAGCCTCTTGCCTGTACCTTCCGGACCCGTAAAAAGCATGGCGTGGGGAAGACGCCCGTTAATGACCATGCTTTTCAGCATATCAACGTTTTCCTTATGGCCTATAATATCTGAGAATTTCAAAACAATTGTCGGGATTCAAACAGGGCGATAATATCCGAAGTAATGGTATCAGCGTCCCGGGAGGCGTCTACAATCTCAATATACGGGTCCAGGGAGGCAAGTTCTATATACCCTGACCTGACCCTTCTGTGAAATTCTATATCTTCGGATTCAAGCCGGTCAAAGGTCCTTTCCGAAGATGCTACCCTTTCCAGGCCTTTCTCCGGTTCAATATCAAGTATTACTGTAAGGTCCGGTGATACCCCGGCGGTAGCTATTGCGTTAAGCTCTCTTATAAGTTTAATATCAAGCTGGCGCCCGTATCCCTGGTAAGCCAGACTGGCGTGAGTATACCGCTCGCATATAACGTGGTCACCCCGTTCAAGAGCGGGTTTTATAAGCTCCTCCGTGTGCTGGGCGCGACAGGCCGCGTATAAAAGCAGTTCGGTCCTGGGATTTATCTTCCCCCCGGGTTTCAGGAGTATCTCGCGCAGTTCCTCGGATATACTCACACCTCCGGGCTCCCTGGTCCTCACGGCATTAATCCCCTTTTCCCGCAAAACCCCGGTTATTACCCCGGCCTGGGTGGACTTTCCGGAACCTTCAGGGCCCTCAAAAGTTATGAATTTTCCTGCCGGTATCAATCCGCTTCCCTTCCGCCCCGGAGCATTATTCTCTTATCCAGTCTAAGATCATCCCTGTCCGAACCCTGGTCAACCGCAAGGGAGAGGTTCACGTGCGGATGCACACCTGCGGACCCCGGCACATACTCGGCAGTAAACTCCGTAACCCCGGAAGTAACCAGGGTGGTTGTGCTGCCCCTCATATACCTCTTTAAAGCGGAACCGTCCGAAAAATAACCCACAGTGCGCCCTTCCGGCCATTCATCCTCTTCCCTGTCCACTTCAAAATATATGGAAGAGCCGTCAGCAGATACCGTATTCTCCCGGGCCTGCCTAAGGTAAGTGCTTATCTCGTTGAAAGCCGTTCGCGAATCACCCGATGCGCGGGAGAGGGTTCTGGAGCCGCGCCACAGGTCAAATGTATTGCGGAAAAACCTGGTCCCCCCCGCCCCGAGAACCGCCAGCAGCGCCACAACGATCATTATTTCAATAAGAGTGACCCCTCTTTTATTTTTTCTCATACGGGGAAAAACCTCCAAATTGATAAATACCATATAAATTCAAGCGCAGCATTCTCATTCCTGTTTTTTAATAAGTTATAAAGTTATAGTCCGACCCCAATAAGGAAAAGGTGTCTTCTGCTTATAGTGGAGTCCGGCATCAGGGCGTAATCCAGGGCGAAATTCTCATAAGTAAGCCCGAAACCCAGCGAAAACCCGTCCAGACCCTCCGATGTCCGGTACCCGGCCCTTAAGAAAAGCATCCCCCGGTGGGCGTACTCCGCCCCGAAGTACGGGACCGCCCCGTTTCTTTCCGTGTAAACCAGATCCGCCGTAAAGACCCCCTCATCCTCCGGGGTAACCCTTACAGCGTAGCAGATCCCTCCCCCGGAGAGAATTTCAATCTCCTCCGAAACCCTGTCGTACTTAAGCTCCCCCGCTATATTCCGGACCGACCCGCCCAGAGCAACCCCCGGGGAATATGGGCGCCCGGGTATGGTTTCGGCTCCGAACGAAAAGAGCGGCGTATGCCAGATCAGACCGGCGTCCGCGGTAAGAGTATCGGCAGAATACTCTTCTATAAGGGTAGAGCTATAGTACTTTATAGAAACCCCTGCGTCAATCCTGCCTGTTATCCTGCCCGAAGCGGTAAGTGTTCCCAGGTAATCGCTCTGCGCCCTGACCCTTTTACCGTGCATCCCGGGGTCATCCGGGGCATTAATCCTGAGAGTTCCCCCGTCGTACCACAGGATACCGGCCCCGATGACTCCCCCTAGAACGGGAGTAAATACCGAGGCGTAGTATACCGAGGTGTCAAGGTACGAACTGTCATACATAAGGGATACCCGCGTTCCGGGTATCCCGGCAGCGGTTGCCGGGTTGAAAGCGGCCGAACCGCTGTCACCGGACAAGGCCGCGGCTGCTCCGCCCATAGCGGCCTGCCGGACCCCGGCAGGGTAATTAAGGATACTTCCCGCCTCCAAAGAACCGGGGAGAAGAATTATATATAGTAAGGGTAAGGCCCCGCAGGTTGAAAAAAACCGCCTCATCGCACTACCACAATTTTCAGGGTCTCGTCCCCGCCGGGCACCTGTATATTAAGGAAGTAAAGCCCGCTCGAGACCGCCGAACCCCCGGAACAGGTCCCGTCCCATCTCACCGGTGACTCCGAGCCCGGTTCCAGGGTGCGGTTGATAAGAGTCTTCACCAGCCCGCCCATCTTGTCATATACCCTGATACTTACACGGCCGGAGGCGCCGAGATGATAGTTTACCTCAACCTCATCCCCTCCTCCCCTGAGAAGGTTGCGGCTGATACTTACAAGCTCTATAACAGCAACCCCGTCGCCCCACTGAGACCAGCCCTCATAAGGTCCCTCGCCGGTATAATGCGGGGACCTGTAATCCCATTTCCACTCCTCTTCCGTAATACCCGGGGGTTTGCCGGCAAGGTATGTTGAGGTCGGGACGTTTGTGTCGTACCCGTGGCGCGCCTTTATCCTCGCCGAGTACGAATGGTCAAACCTTCCTTCAAAGGTAAAGGACCCTTTCCCCTGGGAGTCCCAGACTTCCTCTGTAAGCTCTTCGCTTAACTCCCCCTCGAAAACAACGGCGCTGTTTCCCTGCGGGTCGGTCTCACGGACCTGTATGTAGCATCCGTATATACCGGTCTCGGGGTCCCGCGAACTCCCCTTATCCAGCTCAAACTCTATCTCCGTATCGTATGTGTACTCCCCGGCGGCGGGCACGGGTGGCGAGGGGTATCCCTCCGGGGGTGTCTCATCAATAAAAACCGATTCCTCAGACCATCTCTCCTCATCATACCCCTCCGCCCAGGAGTACCCTAAACCCGTATCTATGGTCTGGACCGCCCAGTAGTACCCCGAACCCGATACATTCAGGACCCTTATATACCTGTAGGAACTGACATCTATATTTCCTTCATCTATATCCGTATCCCGTACAGTAGAGGTGGTAACCTTTGTCAGGTAACTTCCCAGAAGAGGCGACCCGTAACGGGCGGGGACGATATCCCCCCGTCCGGCGCGGCTCCCCACCCTGAAGTTGTGGTAAAGCCCCGGGTTAGGGGTCTCATCGTCGGCGTTATCTGGAATATTCCACATAAGGTAGAGCTTCCCGTTATAATACTTTGAAGCCATTGTTTCTCTTGAGATCCGCTCAGGGGGGGTGTTCTCCGGGTAGGGGGCCCCTCCTACATCATTAACCAGCAGAACGGCTGAGGGGTTTCCGGACTCGGGGTCATCCTCTCCCGTTATTATAAGGTCAAGGGCCCCCGAGTTATTGAAATCAGCCCACCTTAGGGCACCCCTGCTAAACCCTAAATTCTCAAGGGGCTCGATATAACCGCTGAAAGAGGCGGAACCCGGGTAAACCCTGAAATGCACCTCCATATCCTCTGTATCTGTCTCATGGGTTCCCAGAACGGCAAGGTCAAGGAGACCGTCATTATTATAATCCCCGAAAGCCAGGGAACTGTTAAAGAGGCCGTCTATGCTGAAAGTTGAAGAGCTGAACGATATATTCCATCCGTCCCCGGAGCTTGTATTGGTGTAAATCACGGCGTTTGAACGCCCGTCCGTAAGCCCCGCGGCGGCTATATCCAGCCAGCCGCTGTTATTATAGTCTCCGACAATCACCGAACCTGCCCCGAACCCCTCACGCACGGGACCCGAGTCCCAGGAAGGAAGCTCCTCAAACCCTTTCCCCGCCTCGTTCCTGTATATAACCGTAGCGGTAATATCCCTC
>SLGR01000195.1 GCA_007136585.1 Candidatus Sumerlaeota bacterium
TAGAGACGATAATGTAAAAGATAATACCCCCTTTATGAAACTTGACGGACGCGTGAAGAGGGATCCCGGAGAAGGCGGGTTCAGCGGTATAATAAATTGGGCCGGGGTACATAACAGGTATTTTGCCTCCATACTTATTGATATGGACGGGTTTTTTGACCGGGTCAGGGTGGAGGAGGGAAGAACTTCCGGCTTCTTCAACCGCGGAGGTGAGGAGTATTACCCCGAGATAAGTATTTCCGGGTCAGCCGGGGTTTCCGGGGAAGATCCGGCCACCTTTACCAAGCTCATATATGCCGGGCTTAAAGAGTATAATACTCTCACCGGTATAGACCCGGATATGGCAGAGGTATTCTCATTCGGAGTATTCGGATTTCTAAGCAGGCTTTTTCTGAACTTTCTTATCAGGCTCAACGCTGTACTGGGCAATTACGGGGTAGCGATAATAATACTTACCCTGATACTTCAGGTCTTTATGTTTCCCCTTAATAAGAAAAGCTTCAAATCAATGAAGGCGATGAAGGAGATACAGCCTAAAATGACGAAGCTGAGGAAAAAATACAAGGATAACCCGCAGAGAATGAACCAGGAGATAATGGCGCTCTACAAGAAACACGGCGTAAACCCCCTGGGCGGATGCCTGCCTATGCTTCTTCAGCTGCCGATATTCATAAGTCTCTTTACAATGCTCCGGAGTTCTGCGGAGCTAAGATACTCTGCTTTCTTGTGGATAAGAGACCTTGCTTCGGCGGATTCTCTTTTCTCGCAGGTTCCGGGCTTAAGCTCGGTCCCCGTAATAGGCGGCGGCGGTCCTCTGCCCCTTCTTATGGGCGGGGCAATGTTCATTCAGCAGAAGATGATGGGATCTTCCGAAGGACCGCAGAAGAGTATGATGTATATGATGCCCATACTCTTTACGATAATGTTTATGAACTTTCCCGCAGGGCTGGTCCTGTACTGGTTTTCTAACAGTGTGTTTACGATAATTTCCCAGTACTCTATCAGCAGGAAAATGGGATAAAGGAGAAAAATATGGAATGGGAATTCTCAGGAAAGAATGTAGAGTCAGCTGTAAAACGCGGGCTCGGTGAGCTGAAACTCTCCCGCGAGGATGTGGAGATCAAGATACTTGACGAGGGGAAAGCCGGTCTCTTCGGGCTTATGGGAGCTGTTCCGGCCAGGATAAAGATAATCTCTGATAAGAAACCAGATACCGTGGACTGGGATAAGACCTCGGAGAAGGCCCGGGAGCTCTGCCTTCTACTTGCCGGTTCCGTGGATAAAGAGGTAAGAGCCGAAGTTTCCAGGTCCGGCCGGAAAATTAAGATAAGGCTGGAGGGGGGAAACAGCGCGCTTCTTATAGGCAGGAAGGGGGCTACCCTTGAGGCCATCAGCTACATACTGAACCTGATGATGAAGAGAGACCCCGCCACCCGCGCGGATATTATTGTTGATATCGGAGATTACCGGAAAAAAAAGCTCTCTGAATCGCTGGGAAAGTTCAGGGAGGCTGTAAGCAGTGTCAGGAACTCAGGGAGATCCGTTGAGCTCGAGCCTATGGAGCCCTCCGAAAGGAAGGCACTTCACAAAGAGGCCGGCGAGATGGATGATATTGAGACGGAAAGCAGGGGTGAAGGCCAGTCCCGGCGGGTCGTTGTAAAGAAGAAAAGCTGAGCCCCGCTCCCCCGTAAATACGGGGCGTAATGAACCTGTTTTATGATGATACCATAGCCTCCGTGGCAACACCGCCCGGGAAGGGGGCCCTGTCCGTTATAAGGATAAGCGGCGCAGATACTTTCGGGGTTCTTTCCAGGGTCTTTCATCCCGCCTCCGGTTCCGAACCTGCGGGGTTTAAATCACATACAATACATTACGGCATTATCAGGACCGGGGGAGAGGTCCTGGACGAGGTTATGGTCTCTGTTATGCGGGGTCCGGCAAGTTATACAGGAGAGGATACTGCCGAGATAACCTGCCACGGAGGGGTTTATGTTACCTCGGCGGTCCTGGACGCCGTCCTCGGAAGCGGCGCCCGCGCGGCTATGCCCGGGGAGTTTACCATGCGCGCTTTCCTGAACGGAAGAATTGACCTTGCTCAGGCCGAGGCTGTAAACCAGGTTATAAACGCCCGATCTGAAAAAGCCCTGAAGGGGGCTGTAAGGAACCTCAAAGGGGAGCTGGGCGAGAGACTCCGGGAGGTGCGCGAGCAGGTTAGCAGGGTAAGGGCCAGGATAGACGCGGAGCTTGAATGGGGTCAGACCCAGCAGATAGAGGCCTTTGATCCCACAGAAGGCCGAGAGGCTCTGGAAAAGGTCCGCTCCTCGGTTTTAGAGCTCTTGGAAGGGGCCGCCTCCTTCGAGAAAGTATCGGAAGGGCAGAGGGTTGTAATATGCGGACGCCCCAACGCGGGGAAATCATCTCTTTTCAATCTCATCCTTAAAAAATCAAAAAGCATAGTAAGCCCGGAACCCGGAACTACCCGGGATACGGTGGAAGGGGATATCTCCCTGGATGGTATCCCCCTGCGCCTTTCCGATACGGCAGGGTTGGGGCTGGTTACTCCGACGGAAGTGGAGAAGGCGGCCCTGGAGAAGGCTTCCGAAGAGATCTCACGGGCCGATATAATAATATATGTAATAGACGGTCACACCGGCATATCGGTTGAAGATACGGAGGCCTTAAAGAGCTTATCGGGGCATCACCTCATAGCTCTTATAAATAAATCCGACCTGGGACTGAAACAAGGCATAACGGAGCAACTCCCCGGGGGGGCAAAGAGAGTGGTATTCTCTTGTCTCCGCGGGACGGGAATGCGGAAGCTTACCGGGATAATAAGGGATATAACGGATAGAGAATGCGGTGACGGGGTTATGATCAACGCCAGGCAGCGTCAGCTCCTGAAGAATCTTGAAGGGTCTCTGGGCCGGGCCCTGGAGAACCTTGAGAGAGAGATGGCGGAGGTTGCTTCGGCCGAACTTTCAAGCGCTGCTTCAACCCTCGGAGAGTTTGACGGATCCCTTGCTGAAGAAGATATACTTGACAGGATATTCTCTGATTTCTGTATAGGGAAATGATACACTGGGCATCAATGGCGTGTTTTTATCTCAGGCGGGATGCCGCGGGTGCCGCGGCCTGGGCTTCTGAAAACGGGTTCAGCGGGATTGAGGTATGGGGTGATGTGCCCTTTTTGCACTCAGATGAGACAAGTTCCGTAGATATAAAAAATCTCATTTCGGCCGGACGGGGAATCAGGTATAGTCTTCACGGTCCGATCTACGGGGTAAACCTATCCTGCGTTAACCCGGGAATACTGAAGGAGTCGATGAGGCAGACCCTGAAGACACTTGAATGGGCGGGAGAGCTTGGGGCTGAGCGGATGGTGATCCATCCCGGGACATCTCCGACCGCCAGGTGCGATGTGAAAGATATGGTGAGGAAGATCCTTGACTCCAGCATATCCAAGCTGAGCAAAGCTGCCGGAAAGGCGGGTGTTGAGCTCCTTTTAGAGAACGCCGGGTTAAGGGCTGAGGATACCGGGTACTCCCTGGAAGAGTTCCGCGGCATACTGGAGGATCACGGGATCGGGTGCTGCCTTGATGCCGGTCATGCAAACCTGACCTGGGGGGCTTCCGCGGCCGTATCCGCTCTGGGCCCGATGATAAAACAGTTTCATATAAGCGACAACTCGGGAGAAAATGACGAACACCTCCCTGCGGGGAGCGGAACCGTAGAGTGGGAGGAGTACGGGAAGCTCTCAGGTGTTAATAATATCCCGCTGGTTCACGAGGTCCAGGGTTCTGAGGATCCCGAAAGGGGTATGATTGAGAGCCGGGGGTTCATAGAAAAATGTTTCACGTGAAACATCCCTGGGGGTGGCGCAGAATGTTTCACGTGAAACATCTATGACTTCAAACTCAGTCGCTGCCGGGAACCGTTTTCTCATTCTCTCAGCCTATGGCTGCTCCGAGGGGCTCCTCCCTGCGGTCAGAACAAACCCGAAAACAGATCCCGTCAGCGCCTGTAAGAGCATACAGCCCCCGCCGGCACGGTTTTCCTCATTCTCGCCTCCGGCTCCGAGGGGTTCCGTCCTTCGGCCGCAACAAACCCGGAAACCCGTACCGGCGGGGACTGTAGATGTATTTGGGGTATTATCAGGTGAATAAAGCGGTTCAGGAAATATACAGATGGTACAGGGATAACCCGTCTTCCAGGAGGGAGGCTCCGGAGCTTACGGCCCTTTACCTGGAACTTCTTCTCGGGGCCAGGGAGAAGGAGAGTATAATCGGGACCCGGGAGCCGGAGGAGATACTCAGGGTTCATATAATCCCGTCTCTTCTTCTTGCCCGCAGGATAGCGGAGAGAACCGGGGCGGATATAGGTTCTGGGAACGGTCTCCCAGGCATACTCATCGCCATATACTCCCCCGGATCGGAGCTCACGATGCTGGAGCCTAAAAAAGGGCGGGCGGCCTTTCTCAGTAAGGTCATAGCGGAGACGGGGATTGAGAATGCACAGGTCCTGCGGAAGCGGGGCGAGGATGCCGGGAGGGACCCGCTATTCAGGGAGAGGTTCGGTTTTGCCTGCGCGCGGGCTGTCGCACCCCCGGAGGTCTCGCTTGAGCTTGCCCTTCCCCTGCTTACTGAGGGGGGAAGGTATTATGCCCAGCCGGGAGAGGAGGGTGCCCCCCTGCTTACGGATAAGCACTGCCCTCTTATAAGGGAGATGGGGGGAGAGGTGGAAGAAAAAAGCGGCGGGGTGGTGATAATAAGAAAAGTTTCTGCGACCCCTTCGAGGTTTCCAAGAAGCTGGAGGTCCATAACCGCCGCTTCGCGCTTGAAAAAGAGAAGAAATTAAAGTACCCTTTATTTTGGATATAAAAACGGCGTATATGATGGATGCAATTTTACAGAGATACCTTAATAAACCCGGAAACCCGGAGGGGAAGCCGGCTTGAGAGGCAAGGTTATAACGGTTATAAACCAGAAAGGCGGGGTCGGAAAGACGACAACCGCGGTAAACCTTGCTGCCGGACTGGCAGGGGCTTTCTATGATGTCCTTCTGGTAGACCTCGACGGGCAGTCAAACGCTACCCAGGGGCTTGGGTGCGGAAAGAACAGCGTTTCCAGGTCGGTATACGAGGTTCTGATGGGTGAGTCTTCGCCTTCGGAGGCTCTCATAAGCACCGGGGTTGATCTGCTGGACCTTCTCCCGGCCCATATAAATTTGAACGGGGCGAAAGTGGAGCTTGTAGGGATGGAGGGGAGAGAGTACAGGCTGAGGACCGCCCTGGAGGAGATAAGAGAGCGGTATAATTTCATTATAATAGATTCTCCTCCCTCGCTTGATCTTCTCACCATAAATGCGCTTGCCGCAAGCGGTTCTGCGGTTATCCCCATACAGTGCGAGTACTACGCCCTTGAAGGGCTCGGGCAGCTCATAACCACGCTCCAGAAAGTAAAGAGAGGGCTTAACAGCTCTCTGGGTATCGAAGGGGTCCTTATGACAATGCACGACAAGCGGACCAGCCTCTCGTATCAGGTCATGGACGAGATAAGAAAGCATTTCCGGGGGGCGGTTTATGAGACCTATATTCCCAGAAACGTACGCCTTGCCGAGGCGCCGAGTTTCGGAAAGACGATATTTGAACACGCTCCGCTCTCCAGCGGGGCCCTGGCTTACGAGAGGCTTGTAGAGGAGTTTCTTGAGAGGAATTTTGCTGTAAAAGAAAGGAAACCGGCATGAAAAAGGTGCTCGGACGGGGACTGGATTCGCTTATTCCGGAGGAGAGCGGTTCGCAGCAGGTCAGAATGATAAAGACGGCTGAGATAACGCCCAACAGGTACCAGATGAGAACCCGGTTTGAAGACGGGAAGATTGATGAGCTTGCTTCCACTATAAAGGAGAACGGGGTCTTCCAGCCTCTTGTAGTAAGGCCTGAAAACGGAAGATATATGCTTGTAGCCGGAGAACGGAGGCTAAGGGCGGCCCGTAAAGCAGGGCTTGAGGAAGTTCCCTGCATAGAGAAGGACGTGGATGACGACAGCGCCCTTATCCTCTCTCTTATAGAGAATATTCAGCGCGAGAACCTCTCCCCGGTCGAGGAGGCCTCGGCCTACGAGAGAATGTCAGAAGAGTTCTCCATGTCGCAGAAAGAGATAGCCGCCAGGGTGGGAAAGAGCCGTTCCGCGGTGGCAAATATAATGAGGCTCCTTACCCTTCCCGAAGAGCTGATAGATCTTGTGGCGGAGGGGAGTATTTCGGCCGGTCACGCCCGCGCCCTTCTTGCCGTCCCCGATCCGGAAAAGCGCCGGAGGCTTGCCGGGAGGATCGTTCGGGAGAAACTTACTGTCAGGGAGACAGAGTCCCTGGCCTCTTCGATGACAGGAAAGAAAAAGAAACCCGGGAGAAGAAAAAGCGGTTCGGCAGACGGAGAAACCGCAAAGATGGAAGATAAGCTTGAGAAGGCCCTGGGAACAAAGGTAAGGATCAAACTTAAGAAAAGCAAGGGCTCCGGAGATACCGAAGGAACCCTTCTGATAGATTTCTACTCACTGGAAGATTTTGAACGTATCTCGGATAAGATCTGCGGGAGCTCCGGCAGTTGACAGTATGTCAACAATAAGGCGCAGCACCCTGCAGTTGCAGGAGAGTATTTTAAGTTAAGACAATAAGACCGGAGGAGTAATATGAACGACGAAATGGATAAAGACCGTCCCCCTGAAAATGAAGACTCAGGCTCTGAGGGATTAGATTCTGAGCTCGATGGAGTAAAAGGTCCCGGGGGAGAACCGGAAATAAGCGGGGAGGGGGAAAAGAAAGAAGAACCCTCAATAGAGATCCCCGGATTGGAAGACCTGGAGGATGCCGGGAGCCCACCGGATACCCCTGAAGGAGCCGCTCCCGGCCCGGAGAAGGAAGGCGGGGAAGAGACGGAGGGGGGCGCATACAGCCTTGATGATATTTCACTGGATGATATGCAGGAAGTTCCGGATAAACCCTCCGGGGAGAAAGAGCCCTCCGTCGAACCTGAAAAGGAGCCGGAGGAGGCAGGGGAAACCCCGGAAGTCCCTGAAGGATCCGCCCCCGGTCCGGAGAAGGAAGGCGGGGAAGAGACGGAGGGGGGCGCATACAGCCTTGATGATATTTCACTGGATGATCTGCAGGAAGTTCCGGATAAGCCCGCCGGGGAGAAAGAGCCCTCCGGGGAACCTGAAGAGGAACCGGAGGAGGCTCCGGAAACCCCGGAAGTTCCTGAAGGAGCCGCCCCCGGCCCGGAGGATGATGAGGAGACGGAGGATGAATCCTTCAACCTTGATGATATTTCTCTGGATGATTTCAAGGATATATCCCCTGATACCCCCGGAGATGAGGATATTGAAGATTTTGACCTGGAGAGTTTTAACATAGATGATGAGATAGAGGCTCTTACATCCGGGGATGCCCCCCCCTCGGACGATCTGCCCGAAGACCTGAAAGAGGATCCGGGAGACCTCCCGGAACCCGGGGGGGTTTTTGACCTGACCGGAGAAGAGATTGAGGATACACCCGGGGAAAAGGATACTGAGACTCCCTCTACGGAACCCGTTCCGGAGGTTTCCGAGCCGGTCCGTGAAGAGTCTCTGCCGGAAGATGAATCTCCGGAAGATCCAGGAGCTGAGGAAGAGACCCGGGAAGAAGATCCTGGAGAGGATCCGTCCGGAAATGAATCCGAAAAGGATGAGACCGGGGAGGAAGAAAACGATGCAGATGAAGATGATAAGCTCTCTGGAAAACGCCGGTCGCGGGTTCTGCCGGTTCTTATTCTGCTTATCCTGGCGGGAGCCGGGGTTTATTACTATCATACTGAGGTCCAGGAGATAGAGTTCATTTCATCTATGGTTCCGGGTCCGCCTCCCCGGGCACCGGAGGTTCCCGAGGATGAGGTAAGGGTTGAGCCCTCGCGGAGAGAGCCTGCGCATCCGCTCGCCTACTATGACGCGCGCGGTCTTTTCAGGGACCGCAGGGACGGTGTGACCTCCCTGACCTATGAGGCCCCTGCCAGTCTTGGGGATGTCCGCGCATATTACAGGGAGAACCTCTCCGCCCGTGATTACAGCATAACTGTGGATGAGCTTCGTGCAGACGAGGAATACGCCTATATGGTATTTACCAGGGACGGGCGCGACATGCATATAATTCTCAGGGAAGAGAGCGGCCGGGTCAGCGCTTACCTGAGTTACCTGGATTAAACGGCGCAGGGGCCCCGGGAACGCAGCTTTTGAGCGCCGTCTTTACCGCGGACCTGCACCTGAAACTCTCCGGGGATCCGGAGCATTACCGCAGTTTCAGGGATTTTCTTGAACATATCAGCGGAAAGTTCAGCCGTCTTTACATTCTGGGTGACCTTTTCGCCTACTGGTACGAGCACCCTGGGGTTGACCTCTGTTCGGCAAACCCCGGGCTCCGGGCCCTGAAGGATTTTTCCGAGAGTGGACACGAGGTATACTTCATATACGGAAACCGCGACTTTACAGCCGGCGAATCTTTCCGCCGGTACTCGGGTGTGAGTTTCATAGGTCCCGAGCTTGATATAACCTCCGGGGGAAAGAAGATACACCTGTGTCACGGGGATTCGCTTGCGAAGCGGGATATACGTTACAGGATA
>SLGR01000191.1 GCA_007136585.1 Candidatus Sumerlaeota bacterium
GGTTTAAGATAATTATATTCTTACCGCCTTCGTATACATTCTCTATGAGCCTGAAGTATCTCTTTCTATGCTCCTCATCATCGCTGTCAGCCGTGCCGAGCAGCATAGTATTTGGGATAACGGGCCCGAGGCCGTATATCTCGGCCAGGTTCTCCGCCCCGGAGAAGGGGTCCGTAGCGGAGATCAGCCTTACCAGCGCCGGGATCCCCCTTTTATCAAGGTATTCTTTTATTGTTTTCTCCAGCCCTGCTTTCTGCTGAGCGTCGCGGGAATCGTAAGGCAGAACAACCGCTACAGTGAACATTCCCCGTCCGTGGGTAAGCATATCCGTGAACTCAATGAGATGCCATCTCCTGGTGGGAGAGCCTGAGAGTATCAGTATATTGGGTCTCCAGTTCCTGGGGTCGGGGCTCCTGTCAAGCCGAAGCAGCCCCTCCCGCACAAGCATCATCCAGAGCCCCCGCCGCACATCCCCCCAGGAAGCCGCCAGGCGCCTTTTTTTAAGCCATATGTAAAGGAGGGCTACAAGGAATGCCGCTACAGCCGCCGCCACCGCGTTTATAAGAAACATAACCGCAAAGCATCCGAGTGCTCCCAGTATGGAAACCCCCCAGTGCACCCGGAAAGCCGGCCGGAAAGAGGGGGAACTCAGGAAGCTCTCAACTCCGGCGGAGAGGTTAAGTACCAGGTAGGTTGTAAGGAAGAACATTGTAAGCACGGGGGCTATCATATTGAGCTCAACAGTCGCCGCCAGGAATACGGCCAGGGCAAAGGTTAGAAAAGTGCCCGCCCGGGGCTCATCCGAAGCCCCGGAGCCTTTTCCCAGCCATCTCAGGCCCCGGGGAAGCACCCCGTCCCGGGCCAGGGCCTGAAGAACCCGCGGGGCCCCCAGGATGCTTCCTATGGCGCTTGAAAGGGTCGCGCCCCATATGCCTGCCAGGATAAGCCAGGGCCACCTGGCCAGTGAAAACATTATCAGGGGATTTTTTATGAGTTCGTCCGCCGGGGCGCGGAAGTTGAGCAGAAAGGGCAGCGCTGCGTAAATAATAAATCCGGCTCCGACAGCAGTCATAGTTCCACGCGGGATTGACCTGGACGGGTTTTCCAGGTCCCCGGACATGTTTATACCCGCCATTATACCCGTGACCGCGGGAAAGAAAACTGCGAAGACCTGCCAGAACCCGGGCTTCAGGCCGGCATCGGGTCCTATAAGATCAACTGTTTCCGGGGGCGCCGTTAAGCCTCTCCCCAGAAGAAGCGAGATGAGAGAGGCGGCTATGGCCGCCATTATGAAATACTGGGCTTTAATTGCTATGCGCGCGGACTTAAGGGCCAGCAGGGCCACAAAGACGGTTACGCCAACCGCGACACCCTGCCGGCTTACCCCGGGAAAGGCAAGTGAGACGCTCTCGGCAAAACCTATTGTGTAGAGAGGGATCGAGAAGGCCTGGGCAATATAGAGAGGGATCCCCACCGCCCCTCCGCTTTCAATCCCGAGGGACCTGCTTATCATATAATAGGCGCCTCCCGCGCGGACTTTCTGGTCAGTGGCTATTGAGGATACAGATAGACCGGTAAGGAAGGTTATACCTGAGGAAAGAGTTACTATGATAAGAGTGCCGGTCAATCCTACGGTCCCGACCACCCAACCCAGCCTCAGGTACATTATTACCCCGAGGATAGTCAGGATTGAGGGGGTGAAAACTCCGCCGAAAGACCCGAACTTTACCGGGGTATCCGGTTCCGGGGCTGTTTTTTTAGTATCCTGTCCGTTTTTGTTCATTTCTTAAAAGAGATTAAACAAGAATGCCAAAGAAAAAACAACTCCCGGGGGAGAAATCTTACTCATCTTCCGCATACCCCCGACTCATTAATTGCGCGGCGCAGGCGGGTAAGTATATCGTCGGCTTTCTCAGTTTCGGATATAAGTTCGTGGCGAAGATCCTCGTTCTGCAGCACAGTCGAAATACCGCGGAGTATCTGAAGCTGGTGCTCCGGTTCGTCTTCAGGGGTAAAAACCATAAATATCAGGTGCACTTCCCTTCCGTCAGGGGCGTTCCACTCTATCCCGGCGGGGCTCCTGCCCAGGAGTATGACGGGTCGCGGGAGCCCTTTAAGGCGTGCGTGGGGGAAGGCCGCTCCCTTGCCCAGGGCCGTGGGCATCTGGCGTTCTCGATCTGTGACGGCGCGGGCCAGTTCCTCCCTGGTGAAGGATTTGATATCCCTTAAGGCGTACCCGCAGAGCTCGGAAATCGCCCCGTCCCTGTCGGATGCCTTGATCCCGGCAGCGACCGCGTCAACGGGGAGGTAGGAGAGCCAGTCGCATTCTCTTATAGCTCTCAGGCTTCTGCTCATCCCCGGCCCCGCCAGCATTGAGGAGGAAACGGCCCCGAAAACTATCGCCACGTAAACCGGTTCGGTTATAACCCCGTACTGGAGGGCCAGGAGCCCGATTACTATCTGCATCTGCCCCCCCGGGATATGGGCGAGGGAAATGAACCTGCTGTGGGCCTTATGCTGACGTATAAGCCTGGCTCCGATATAGGCCCCTAGATACCTTCCGAAGACGCCTATGATAAATATAAAAAGAACAAGAAGCAGGTCAAACCCCCCTATGAAATCCAGGCGCAGGGCTATGGAAGCAAAGAATACGGGAACAAGGACAGCCTGCACCATTTCGGAGAAGATATGCCTGGTATGCTCTGTCACATCCGATTCGCCCGCTACTATGCCGGCTATGAAAAACCCGAAGAGCGCGTGAATGCCTATCCAGGTCGTAACCGCCCCGCCCGCTATGCCGGCCACGGTTACCAGGGTCAGGGACGCCGCCGGCTCGGGGGCCCTGTGTTTTCTTAAAAAACGCAGTATTCGGTTAAATATCTTGGGGCCCAGCCAGAGGCTGAGCCCGGCGAATATGGCGGTGGAGGAGATAACGAATAAGATGCTTCCCAGCGTGAAAGAGGCTTCGGTGAAGAACCCCAGTATCAGCGCGAAGACCACCCATCCTGCAACGTCGTTTATGGTAAGTGCAGACATTATAAGGAGCCCGGTATCCGTGCGGTATATATTAAGGTCCTGCATTATCTTTGCGGTTACAGGGAGGGCGCTTATTGTCATTATGGTCCCTATGAAAAGGGCGAATATAAGGACGGTGCTGTCCGGGCCTATGTACCTGGAGGGAAGAAAGAAGACAAGAGCAAAGGCAAGGGCCATCGGTATGATCAGGTCCGAGACGGAAAGCACAAGGGCCGGGCCCCTCTGTCTCCAGGCCGTAGCAAGGTTCGTATCCAGCCCGGCGTCAAGCATAAAGAAAAGTATCCCTGTCCAGGCAAAGGTGTCCAGCATATTCTTCTGGACAGGTTCCGGGGGGAAAAGAGCGCTGTAAACCTGGGGGAAAAGCCTCCCCAGGACCGTGACTCCCAGTATGACCCCCACAAGTATCTCGGCCGTTATCGGGGGCTGGTTCTTTTTCCTGAATACTTCTCCCAGGCCCCGCGCCAGGCCAAGGAGTATCCCTATCTGTATAAGAAACAGCAGTATATTGGTTTCGCTTATGTGGTTCACAGGCCTCCCTTTCCTTCTTTCCTGATTTTCCGGAGCTCTGATATTAGGAGCTTCCGCAGCTCTTTCTCATCACGCGCCTCTGACCATTTATCAAAGAACCCTTCGGTTCGGACCATCTGGGCCAGGGCGGCAAGGGTGCGAAGGTAAAAATGCCACTCGTCCTGGGTCCCGGCCATTACAAAGATTGAGGTAACCCTGGGGCATTTATCGGAAAACCATATGCCCCTGCGGGCCCGGACCGAGACAAGTTCAAAGGAACCCTGTCCCTCAATTATAATATGAGGTATGGCAAAATCGGGCTTAAGAGCGGTAACGGCTTCCCTTTCCCTCTTCTTGAGTTTATCGGCTATTACCCAAGCGGGGAGCCCCTCCGACCTGCTTATGGGATGGGATATTATCTCAAAAAGACTCTCACTAGTCATATGCTCTTTAATATCCATTATCAGGCATCTCTCAATTATATGTATCAGCCGGTCCTTTTCCGAGAGGTCGCTTCTCCTTGTTACATCCCAGAGCTCCGATTCTATCTCCCGCCCCAGTAGCCCGTCCGCCGTTACTCTCTCGACGCGTATCCCGGAGCTGTGCGCGGCCCGGGCTATGACATGGGCCGATGCGGGGTTGGTCAGGAGGACAAAGGCTAGGCAGAGAAGGGCCTTTGCCGCAAGGGGCCCCGGTCCGGCGTAGATGGCGGCCCCCGCAAGTATAAAAGTTGTACCGACCGTTACGGCCTTGGTCGCGGCCTGAAGCCTGGTATAGATATCCGGCATACGCACAACTCCCAGGCAGGCCAGGAGGTCGTAGGCTATGCCTACGGTTATGAGTATAAGCCCTGCCGGTTCATTCATCGAATTCCCGTCCTTCCAGGTACTTGCCCAGCGCAAGGCTGCCTATGAAACTCAGGAGCGCCCACCCTATGGCGACGCTCATATAAAAGTCCTCTCCTGTATGTATGCTCAGCAGAGTGCAGAACCCGACCAGGATTATTCCGATGATCTCTATCGCCACAGTCCGGTCCGGGGCTGTCGGTCCGGAGGCCACCCGGCGGAGACATAGGAATATCCCTATCATAAGAACGGAAAGCCCCGTGTATACAAAGGCTGTCATTTTGAGGGCTCCTCGAAAATTCTCTGAAGGAAATGCTCAAATTTACCCGCTATTAACCGCCCCGCCTCTTTTTCGTCAACGCTTTTTACATTGATCCAGTGAACGTAAAGAACCCCCTCCGGGGTAGCCTCTACGGTAAGCGTTCCCGGGGTAAGGGTTATGCAGTTTGCCAGAATGGAGATGGCGGCGGGGTTCTTAAGTTTTGTCCGTATTTTTACTATACCCGGTTTTATAGGGAGCTGGGGGTGTATCACAAGGTAGATAACCTGCAGGCTTGATTTCAGGCAGTAGTAGGCAAATACCGGCAGGAAGAGGATCGCGTAATACCACCTGCGCGGATGCAGTATCCGTTCCGGGTGGGTGGAGAACTCCCTGCCGAATATAAAGGATACCAGGGCTGAACCCAGGGCTCCCGCAGCCAGGGCCGCCGGGTCCCATCCCCCCGGGTCTGCCGGAGAGGGCCATATAAGAAGGGCCCATATCCCCAGTGATATAAAAAATACCTCTATCCTGCTTCTCACTGCGCCGCCCCCTCTCCGGTTTCAGGGAGAAAAGCTTCAATAACCCCTTCCCCCGCCGGGTCAAGGACCCTTCCGCGCAGCCGGGGAGCGGCCAGCAGGCTCAGCCCTATTATAACAAGGGCCATCAGCGCAACCGGGAGTTTCACGAGAAGAGGAATAGCGGCAGCAGGCTCTTTCCCTTCCGGTCTCAGGAGAGCGGCTCTTTTTCTCAGCAGTGATACGAGTGTCCTGACGGATACAGCCCCTGCCGCCGCGGCGGCCAAGTAATATCCCGAGAAATAGCATCCGGCTATTATCATTGCCTTGCTGAAGAACCCCGGAAACGGAGGAACCCCCGCCATTGAGAAGAGCCCTATGGTTGAGATTCCTTTTGAAGGGGCGGCGGAACTTTCCGTACCCCGGAGCTCTTCCGCGGAGCCGGCTTTTAGGAATATAAGAGGTGTAAAGAATATGCTGCTTATAAGATGAAGGATCCCTCCGGAAAGGACCAGGGAGGCAGCCGCAAGGTTTCCTTCCGCGCCCAGTCTTCCTCCGATACCGAACCCGAAAATTATAAACCCTGTCTGGGATATGCTGTAATATGCGGCCGTTCTCCTGTACGAACCCGCGGAGGAGGCCGCCAGGTCCCCTGCCGCGGCTGATATAAGTCCGAGCGCGGCTACCGCAGCTCCTGTCTGCGGAGTAACTCCGAATACCGAGAAGAGCGTCCGGACCATTGCGTATATCCCGGTAGTTGTTACAACGGCGCCGGATATAAGGGCCGCCGACGGGGCCGGGGAGTATTCCATCGCGTCGGGCTGCCATATGTGAAACGGGATAAGAGCAGATTTCAGGGCGAACCCTGCGCTCATCAGAACCCCCGCAAGAAATAACGGCGAAAAAAAGACCCCGGATCCTCCCCCGGCCTGTATAGCCGCGGAAAGCGAGGTTATATCCACGGTTCCGTAAGAAGCGTAAAGGACCGCTATCCCCAGTAGGGTCACGGCCGAGGCCGCGGCTCCGAGCACGGCGAATTTAAGAGCGGCCGCAAGCTCCCTGCCGCTGCATCCGAACCCCGCGAGTATATATGAGGATATAGCCGCAAGCTCCACATAGACAAACCTGTTGAATATATCCCCGGCGAGGAGGGTCCCGTTTACTCCTGCGGTCATCATCATAAGTATAACATAGTACTTTATGCGGGATGTGTAGCGGGTCATAAACCTTGCAGAGTAGAGCGCCGTAAGGAAAATAAGAAGCGATACGCCCGTAAGGAGGATCCCGCTGAAACGGTCTATACTGAGCGTTATACCCACGGGCGGGGCCCATCCGCCCACGTAATAACTGCCGCTGAACCCGTAAAGGGAGGCTGCCATTACCAGGAGTCCGGCAGGGACAAGGAGAGCGAATACGTCGGCAGCCTTCGTAAGTTTCCCGGGGGTCAGGGCCAGGATGAACCCGGCCCCCAGGGGAAGAGCTATCATAAGGGGAAGAAGCCCGCTCACTCTTTCTTCTCCCTGATTTTCGCGGCTATCTCGTCTATATTATAAGTTCCGTAAATATGGTATATCCTCAGCGCTATAGCGGTCATCAGGGCAAGGACGCTGAGCCCTATGACTATGGAAGTCATAACCATCGCCTGGGGGAAGGGATCCACCGATACCACCGATATCCGGCTCTGTGAGGTTACGGATGTAATAATAGGGGCTGCCCCTCCCTCCCTGTATCCGGAGAGAACGAGAAAAAGGTTGACGGCGTTCTCGATTATTAAGACCGATATGATCAGCTTCACTATGTTTCTCTGGGTGAGGAGCCCGAAGACCCCTATGAGAAAAAGAAGGCAGGTAAGGTAGTAAAGCATCAGCCCTCCTCTTTCTCAATCGTTCTTATCTGCTCGTCCTCTCCTACCCGGAGAACGCTCAGAAATAGCATTATCAGGAATACCGAGGCGCAGACTTTTATCCCTATGGCCGCGTTGTTCACAAGCACCGTTCCGGAACTTATCAGCCTCATCGGCGTGCCGGGTATAATTTCAAGAAGAAAGTTTTCAAAAAAGATGCCGGATACGGCAAGCCCGGCCAGGGCGGTCAGGAGAAAAATGATGGCCCCCGTGGCATCCAGCCTTTTGGCAAGCGGGTAGGGGAGCCTTTGAAGCGCCGCCTCTCTTCCCCTGGCAAGAAGGGCCAGTATGAAAGAACTGGCAAGGACCACCCCGCCGGGAAACCCTCCTCCGGGAGTGATATGTCCGTAAAGTATGAGGTGCAGCCCGTATATGAATATGAAAGGGGAGACCCATCGTGATACTGTAACGGTTATGAGGCTCCTGTTCTTCATCCGGCATCCTCCGCAGAGTCTCCTGTATTTTTCCTGCCTTTTCTGCGCAGAAGTATGAGCCCCCCCAGAACAGCGGTGAATATTACCGTGGCCTCCCCGAGAGTATCATAAGCCCTGAAATCAAGGAGGACCCCGGTTACCAGGTTTGCGGCTCCAGTGAGCTCAAGGCCCCTCTCAATATAAAAGACGGAAGGGGCCCCCTGTATCCGCTCCATCACGGGTGTGCCGAAAGCGGCAAAAGTTTTTAACGAGATAAGAAACAAGGCAAAAACCGCAAGAAGAGCCGCCCCGGCGGCGGTTATCCTTTTCCGTGAAGAAGGGCCGGAGGTCAGACGGAGCCCCACGCCTATGGTAACCCTTATAAGAAGAACAAGGGAGACCACCTCTACAACGATCTGTGTTATGGCAAGGTCCGGGGCCCCCAGGAGGAGGTAAGCGATACTCCCCGAGAACCCCACGGCGCCTACTGCGATAACGGCCGAGAGAAGCTCGTCAGTATACAGCGCGACAGAGGCTGCTATGATCGCGAAAACAAGTATAAGCGCAAGAAGCGACTCGGTCATTTTAAAAATTTATCCCAAAGCGTACGGGTTTTCCGCCTGTTTTCTCCTTCCGTAAATCCGGAAGACGGTAGATTTTAGTAAATTACGCCCCCCTTAACAAGTGCCGAATCTCCCCATGTTAATTAAAATTTAAAAGTGCACAGTCTTTTAGCGATTTAAAGTTTAAAAGTGCACACCCTGAAAAACGTAAAAAACTTTGTAGCATTGAACCTTCGAAGTATTGTAAAATCCAGAAGGAGGTTCAAATGGTACAACTGCACAAAAAATTTACTGATGATCAGGTCAAACAGCTCTTTAAGCGTTACTTAAACAAAGAACTTAAAAGAACGTATGTCCAAGATATCCTGGAGATTAAAAAAAGACGCTTCTTTGAACTCCTGAAAAAATACAGAAAAAACCACGATGAATTCTCCATACAGTACAGCCGCTCCAAACCTACCCGAAAAACTCCTCATCATATTGAAAAAGCTATTCTTAAAGAACTATCCGAGGAACAGAAACTTA
>SLGR01000113.1 GCA_007136585.1 Candidatus Sumerlaeota bacterium
AGGCGGGGAAGGTTATTAAATTAAGGAGGAATAAACGATGGTTGAGTCAAAACTTGCGCTGGGAATGATTGAAACAAAAGGTCTTATAGGTATGATAGAGGCCTCGGACGCGATGGTCAAGGCGGCGCGCGTTGATCTCGCGGGGTATGAAAAAATAGGGCACGGGTATGTTACCACGATGGTCAGAGGTGAGGTCGGAGCTGTGCGGGCAGCTGTCGAGGCAGGCGCTACAGCCGCGCAGAAGGTCGGGGAACTTATAGCTGTGCATGTCATCCCCAGGCCCCATGAGGATATTGAAACGATTCTGCCGCAGAAATAACCCTGTATTAATTTAAGTAATTAAAGTTCATTTTATATTTTTTCCGGTTATATTTTTTCCGGGAGACGGGCCTGGAGGGGTTAAATGAATCCGTTTGTTCCTGTAGTTGATATTATTACGGATATTGTAGCAGAGAAAAAGATAACCCCGCGCAAAGTTCGGCGGGGCTTCAAGGCCGGTTATTTTGCCTCCCGGCCGTACCTGGATAACAGAGTATACGGCAGCGCCAGACCTGTTATTACAGAAAGGATTCTAATGGAAAAAGCGGGATCTTCCGGAGGTCGGGTGAAGCTTAAACGCGGTTCGGTAATGACCCCTCTGGCAAAACTTCTGGTAGAAGAAGGAAGGGTGAGCGTGGAGTATGAGTGAGGAATTAACACTTAAAGAATATATTGATAACCTGTCTTCTTCGGCCCCGGTTCCCGGAGGAGGCCATGCGGCGGCAACTGTTTTAGGTTTCGCCTGCGGGCTTATGTTAATGTCGTTAAGGATAGCTGTGCTTAAAAAAAAACCTGAAAACCGCGCTGCCCTGGAGCTTGAGATGAAGCTTTCTGAGTTGCAGAAAAGGAGTCTCAACCTTGCCGAAAAAGACAGCGAATCTTTTATGGAGGTAATGAAAAACTGGAAAAACCCGGGAGAGGCTCTTGACAGGGCTCTGCTTGCCTCGGCTGAGGTGTCTTTGGATATCTCATCAGCAGCCCTTGAGCTACTGAGTCTTATTGAGATGGAGGATCTAAGGCGTTACAGTAATATAATAACAGATGTGGGGCTTGCGGTAAGTCTTGCCGGATCCGCGCACAGGGGGGGAGTTATGAATTTCAGGGTAAATATCAGGACCCTTACCACTGAATACGCGAAAACCCTTGAAAGTAAAAACCGGGAAACTGAGCTGAGGTTCAGGCGTATCTACAGCCTCCTCAGAGGCGAGGCGGAGAGACTGGCCGGGGTGGTGTGAGATAAATGTCTATAAAAAGCTATAAACTTGAGCAGGCCCCTATACCCAAGGACCCTAAAAGGCATAAGCTCAGCCTTGCGGGCGCGGAAAAGGATGTTAAAAAACTGGTCTCGAAATTAAGCAATATAGGCGGGCGCCCTTTCCGCGCTTCGGATAAATCCTATGACTGGAGCGTATATATTTATGATTTAAAGGAGAAATCCAGGGATAAGCTGAAATCCGAGCTTGATAAGGTGATCGGCGGTGCAAGCTCAAAGAGTATCCCGGAAGAGGGTTCAGGAGAAAGTTCCGGGAGTTCTGTACTCAGTAAAAAGTACACATTTGACAGTTTCGTGATTGGGGCAAATACCAGATTCACATATGCTGCCTGTAAGGCGGTGGCTGAGAACCCCGGTAAGAGTTATAACCCTCTTTTTATATACGGGGGGGTCGGGCTTGGAAAGACCCATCTAATGCAGGCCATAGGTAACCATGTTATTGAAAATTTTCCGGAGTATAACGTAATTTCGGAAAATATGCAGGTTTTTATAAACTCCGTTATTGAGGCCATTGAGAAAAACACGCTTAACGAATTGCGCAATAAGTATAAAAAGACCGATCTGCTTCTTATTGACGATATACAGTTTCTGGAACAGTCGGATGCGACTCAGGAAGAATTTTTCCATATTTTTAACGCTATGCATGAAGTGGGAAAACAGATTGTGATGACTTCGGATAAACCCCCAAAACAGCTCACGACTCTTGAGGACAGGCTCAAATCCAGGTTCGAGTGGGGGTTGACTACAGATGTCAAGTCTCCTAATTTTGACACAAGGAAAGCCATTCTTAAAAGAAAGGCAAACCAGGCCGGGCTTGAACTTTCAGATGATATATATAATTACATAGCCGAGAGGCTGACCTCAAATATCAGGGAGCTTGAGGGGATACTTAACCGTATAGGGGCCTACAAGGAACTTTCGCGGGAGCCCATAACACTTGAGCTTGTAAAGGATATTATAAAAAATATTATCTCTTCCGGAGACGAGGAAGAGAAAGAAGAGAAGGAAGTTTCCGGAGAAGTTGGCGGGGAAACCCGGGAGAACCCTCCGGCGCCTTCTCAGCCTCCTTCCGCTTCACCCCCTCCCCCCCCGCAGTACCAGCCGGTTGTTCAGCCTCAGCCGCCTCCCCACCCCGCTTCCGCGCCCGGATGCGGGCGCTGCTCGGGACCTTTAAATTTTATTCATCAGTACCAGAGGTGGTATTGTCCAAGGTGCGGGGTCTATACCGAACCTATGCCTCAGTATGCTCCGCAGTACCACGCTCCTCCGCAGCAGCAGACGCCTCCGCCTCCTCCGCAGCAGCAGGCGCCTCCGCCTCCTCCGCAGCAGCAGGCGCCTCCGCCTCCTCCGCAGCAGCAGGAGCCTCCGCCTCCTCCGCAGCAGCAGACGCCTCCGCAGGCTCCCCCGGATACTTCGGATTCAAAGCAGAAATGCGACAAGTGCGGAGCTCATGCACGGTATATAGAAAAGTACAGCAGGTTTTACTGCGACAGGTGCGGAGAATATCTTGCCGACAAAGAACCCGAGGATATACCCCCGCCGCCGACTTCAGGTAAACCTGCCTCCTCCGTAAGCGCTCCGCAGAAACCAGACCGGGATGCAGATGCCGGGGATGGGGTTGCTTTCGAGAGTATGGTCATAGGTCAGGAGGATGCGGGGCTGAGGGAAATTAAAGCCGGTTATTTTGTCCCGGAAGGATGTGATGAGATTTTTGGAAGCACCGTTGATAAGCTCAGAAAACTGGCTGAACAGAAGAAATTTAATTTTTTCATAAGTCCGCTTTTTACACACAGATACACCCCTGATCAGGGGCTTAATTTTGAGAAACTTGCTAAAATAGCTGCTGATAACTCGGCAGATATAGCGATAGCGATGGTGCCGCCGGAAGATTCAGCTCTTACAGGTTCGGCGTTTACGGAAAAATTCGGGGATTTTATGCAGAAAGCTGAAGTCCCGTGCGAGATACTGTCAAGGAACAAGATAAGGGAGAGTGACGCTCTTAACCTTATGCTTGATATAGCAATATGCGCCAGAAAGTAAAAAATATTAAGGAAAAAATAAGTATATCGGCATCTCTGGTTTTTTTGATTACTGCTGCTGCGGCCGCATTATCAGAGTATATGACCGCCGCAACGGTGAGCGCTGCTCTTTCGGTAATTTTTCTGGTTGTATGCTACTCATTCAGAAAGGTGCGGATTTACCAGTTATGGGACCGGGTTTTAAGGATTACCTGCCGGAATATGGTATTTACTTCAAGTTCTTTCGGTCTCAAAAAATCCGTTGGAATAATACTTGAAGCACTTTGCGGACTTGAGGGGATAGAAGCTGCCTGGGTTCTGCGCCGCGATAATGACGGATTCTTCAGGGTTTACTCCATCAGGGGAGCGGTCAACCATGATGATCCGGGGATAAGTGATATTAATGAATATGTGCTGGGATCGGAGAAATCCGGAAGCGTAAGTGACCCTGTTCTTACTGAGAGAATCCCGGAGCCGGTCAGTTTTCCTCTGAGGCTCAAATCCATTCTTCATATACCGCTGGCCGAGGGTGAACTGCTTACGGGCCTGGTTTCATTTGCCGCATTTAACAAAAGGGTTTTTAAAAGGGTTGGCATTGAACGGTTTTTAACTGTTGCCGGAGTTATTGAACAGTTATATGAGAATGCTTCCAAAAGAGAGGAGCTTGAACATAAGGCAGCCAGATCGCGGACGGAGGTGGATTCAGCTTCGGATGAACTTACTAAAACAAATCTCAGGCTTATAAACAGGGTTAAAGAGCTTAAGTCTCTTTATGATCTTTCGGTCAGGATATTTACCGCGCAGAATGAGAAATCCGCCGCGGAAGAGGTCTTCAGCCAGGCCCGGAAAGTTATCAAAGCCGATGAGGTTGCTTATTTTAAGCTTACGGAGGATAATTTTATATATGCTTATTCCACATTTGACGAACTGGTAGGAAAGAACGCCCGTCCGGCTCTTCCGGCGGCTTTTCTTTCACATAACCGGGGAATAATTATAAGCGATGTATCCGATGTAAGCGAGCTTTCGGGATATTGCCGCCGTCTCAAACTTTCTCAGCTTATTATAGTTCCGGCAAAGGTCGGGGATGAGATACAGGGTATACTTGTAGCCGGCGCAAGGAACCACGGCAGGTTTACCGGTTCGGAACAGGAAGTGCTTTCCATGTATTCCAGCCGGCTTGCCGAGTACCTTGAGAGGAGAAGGCTTACAGACAGGATAATGCGGGATAACGCCTACCTGAAGGAACTTAACGAGGTCAAGGATAAATTTATTGCTCTTATATCTCACGAGCTCCGCACACCGCTTACCAACCTTAAGGGCTTTACCGAGATGCTTCTTAGAGACACTTCCGGTAATCTGAACTCTGAGCAGACCGGGCATCTGGAGAGTATTATGGGTTCTTGCAATAAACTTGAAAATACGGTAAATAACATAATAGCCCTCTCAGATTTAAAAAGAGAACGCGTAAAACTTACCCTCTCAAAAACCGACTGGAACAGGGTAATTGCAAAGGCTTGCAAAGCCTTCTCCGGGGAATTTTCTGAGAAAGGGATCGATTTAAATTTCTCGGGAGACGATAAGGTTAAAAATGTTTATGTAGACAGTGAAAGGGTATTGACCGCTTTCAATCATCTTCTCTCCAACGCTCTTAAATTCACCCGTCCCGGGGGGGTAGTGAGTATTTCTACAAGGGACTGCGGTGATTATTACGAAACTGTTGTGAAAGACTCCGGGATAGGTATAGACAACAGTATGAGGGGGAGGGTTTTTGAGAAGTTTAAACAGCTGGAGGATCCGATGACAAGGAGTTTTGAGGGCCTGGGAGTGGGGCTTGCCCTTGTTAAAGAAATTATAGAAAGCCACGGGGGCGGAATAAGTATAGAATCGCAGCCCGGCCTGGGGACAGCTGTGACGGTTGTCCTTCCTTACAGTAAAGGTACGGTTCCTGAGTAGGGCTTCTGTTTTATGCAGGGTAGACTGGGTTTTAAAAAGAGCGGGGTTTTAAAATGAGCAGAAAGAAGATAATGATAGTAGAGGATGACCCGGTTACAGTAAAGCTGCTGAGGTTTTTACTGGAGAAAAGCGGGTATGAAGTAGTCAGCAAATCTAACGGTCTGGCTGCTGTGGAGTCTGTGGAAGATGAGATGCCGGATCTGATTCTTATGGATGTAATGATGCCGGAAATGGATGGAATAGAAGCTACCGGAAAGATTAAAAAAAATCCCAGAGTGTCCGGTATACCTATCTTTTTTCTCTCTGCGCTCGGGCAGGAGATGGAGGTTATAAAGGGACTCCAGTCGGGGGCCGAAGGGTATCTTGTAAAACCTTTTGATTCACGGTCTCTGCTTAAGCAGATAGAGGATAAACTTGCCTGACGGGAAGTTTATGGCTTAATACGGCGACAGGAGGAAATTAAATGCCGATAATAAATTCAGAAAACGGAAGTATCGTCAAGAATTACACCGCGGAAGAACTTGTTGAAAAAGCGGCTATGATGAGGGCGTATAACATGATAGCCATCACCGCAGCCGGTTCGGGGCATCCCGGAGGCACACTTTCCATAATGGATATAACTGCTGCGCTTTATCTAAAGGTTGCCTCTCACGACCCGCGGCACCCCGGATGGGACGGAAGGGACAGAATTTTCTGGTCGGCCGGGCATAAGGCGCCGGCCCTTTACGCCGCCTTGGGGGCCTCCGGGTATTTTCCCATTAAGGAGATGGTTAAGCTCAGGAAGCTTGGCTCCGGTTTTGAGGGACATCCGAACAGGCTTAAACTCCCCGGTATTGAGATGTCTACCGGTTCTCTGGGGCAGGGACTTGGGATCGCTGCGGGCTCGGCCCTGAACGCGAAACAGTCGGGAAAAGGGTACAGGGTTTACTGTATAATGGGGGACGGGGAACAGAATGAGGGGTCTATATGGGAAGCCGCGATGTGCGCCGCCCACTATAAACTTGACAACCTTACGGCTGTAATTGACATGAACAAGCTCCAGATAGACGGAGCAACTGACGAAGTCATGTGCCTGGGGTGTCTTGCGGAAAAATACAGGGCTTTCAGGTGGAACGTGATAGAGATAGACGGTCACGATATGCCTCAGATACTGGATGCGTTTGAAAAGGCCCGCTTACATAAAGGTTCTCCCACTGTAATTATCGCTGATACAGTTAAGGGGAAAGGGGTATCCTATGCAGAAGGTGTAGTGGGGTATCACGGCGTAGCCCCTAAAGACGGTTTAAAGGGCCCCGAGTCCCTGGAGACGGCCCTGGAGAATATAGGGTATGAAATAAGCTCCGGAGAACTTGAGGAAATATTGCAGACAGCCTCTGATTACCAGAAAACGGTTGATGAAAAAATAACGGAAAAGATTCCGAAATTCTCCCGTGATTACTGGTGGAACTCCGGAGAGGGAATGAAGGTTGATATGGTTCCCACAAGGATGGGGTTTGGAAAGGCTCTGGAAGAGATTGGAGCCGATGAAAAAACAGTTGCTTACGGCGCGGATATATCCGGTTCAATAAAGATAGATCAGTTCTATAAGAACCATCCCGAAAGAAAGGAGCGTTTTTTCAGTGTTGGGATAGCCGAACAGAATATGATACAGGCAGCCTGCGGTATGGCGGCGGAGGGTCGGATCCCTTTTGTCGGTTCATACGGGGTATTTGTTACAGGGCGCGCCTGGGACCAGATAAGGACAACCGCATGCTATAATGAGCTTGACCTGAAGATAGCCGATGCTCACGGAGGGATATCAGTAGGAGCGGACGGGGCCACTCACCAGGCTCTTGAGGAGATATCCCTTATGAGCTGTCTTCCGGGTATGAAGGTTGCCGTTCCCTGTGACTCTTTCCAGACATACAGGGCTACAAAAGAACTCGCCTATATTCCGGGCCCGGCCGTAATAAGGTATGCCAGAGAAGCCACGCCGGTGGTTACTTCAGAAAAGACCCCCTACGAATTCGGGAAAGCCAATATAGCAAGATACAGGGGCGGCAGTGAGAGCTTCCCGGAAGCCTTTGAATGGTTCCTCGCTTCGGATTATGAACCGGAAAAAGAGGATATCTCCATCATAGCCTGCGGGCCTATGGTCCCTGAGGCGATGCGCGCGGCGGTTATATTAAAGGAGGATTTTGGCATAGAGGTCAGGATAATCGATATGCATACCGTAAAGCCGCTTGACCGTGATGCGGTGAGGAGGGCGGTTGCTGAAACCGGAGCCGTTTTAACCGCGGAGGAGCACCAGGTCGGGGGGTTCGGGAATATTGTCGCGGGAGCCGCCGCGACTGGGAAGGATTTCCCTGTTTCCTTTGTGATGGATATGGTCGGTGTTCAGGACAGATTCGGAGAAAGCGGGGAGCCTTGGGATCTGATGGTGGATTTTGAACTGGTTGCTGAGTCAATAGCGGAAAAAGCCCGGAGCCTTATGGAAAGAAAGAAAAAATCCTTTGAGTCTTGAAGACCTGATAAGGGCAGCCGGGGGAAAGCGCAGGGCGGACCTGCTGCTTAGAAATGCCCGGGTAGTCAACGTTTTTTCCGGGGAGATAATTCCGGGAGACCTTGCTGTTTACGGGGGAAAAGTATGCGGTATGGGGAGTTACCGGGCCGAAGAGATTATTGACCTTGAGAACAGACTTCTCCTTCCCGGGTATATAGACGGCCACCTGCATATTGAAAGTTCTATGGTAACTGTACCCGAGTTTGCCGAGGCGGTTGTTCCGCTTGGCACTACTACCGTTATAATAGACCCGCACGAGATAGCAAATGTTCTCGGTCTTGACGGGATAAGGTATATGCTTGAGTCGTCAAAGCACCAGCCGCTTGATGTCTTTCTTATGCTTCCTTCGTGTGTTCCGGCAACAGAGCTTGAGACCTCGGGGGCTGTGATAACTGCCGGGGATATATTCCCTTATCTCTCTGAGAAATGGGTGGCGGGGCTCGGAGAGGTAATGAACTTCCCCGGGGTCATTGACTGCCGCGGCGGTGTTCTTGACAAGCTGAAACTTATCCGGGGGAAAAAAATAGACGGTCACGCTCCCGGGGTTTCCGGAAAAAAATTAAATGCCTACGTCTCCGCCGGTATAAGAAGCGATCACGAATCAACTACATTAGAAGAGGCCCGTGAAAAGCTCCGGGCGGGTATGCACGTAATGATAAGAGAGGGTACAGC
>SLGR01000010.1 GCA_007136585.1 Candidatus Sumerlaeota bacterium
GGAGGGGGTGGCGGTTTCAGCTGATTTCCACAAGGTTCCGGATGAGGATTGGGAACACCGTCTAGGGCTTGAGTTTCCTCTTACCGGGAATTTTCTTTTAAGGGCGGGGGTGCAGAGCAGGCCGGCCAGATTCTCGTTCGGATTCGGGGCGCAGGCCGGGATATTTTCCCTGAACTACTCTTACAGGACTCACAGCGAACTTGAGGCGCAGCATATGTTTTCAATGCAGGGGCGGTTCGGGAGGGACCCGGACGATATCAGGAGGGTATCCCCGGCCGATGAAGTGGAAGAAGAGGAAGAGACCGGGATAGTTGTTAATATAAATACCGCCACATCTGAAGAGCTCACTGCCGTGCCCGGGCTCGGACCGACCACTGCGGGAAGGATAATTGAGTACAGGGAGCAGACAGGTGAGTTCAGGAGCGTAAGGGATCTTATGAGGATATACGGGTTTACCCGTGATATGTACAGCAGGTTCAGGGATTACCTTACGGTTGAAGGGGAGACTACTATCGCCCCCGATATGATGCCGGTCCCCTGGAGGGTTCCTGATATAGGGGATTACTACGAAGAACATTACGCCCCTGATGAGGCGCCTGAGGAAGTTCCTGTGGAAGAACCGGAAGAAAAACCTGAGGAAGTTCCTGCGGAAGAGCCGGAAGAAGAACCGGGAGAGGATCCCGAAGCGGATCCAGAGGAAGAATTGTTTAACTTAAATACAGCCTCGGCTGCGGAACTCAGGGGAGCCGGGATTCCTCCGGCACTGGCTAGGAGTATAATAAGGTACAGGAGTTCGCACGGAGATTTCAACCAGTGGGAGGATCTTATGAGTGTCCCCGGGATGCGCAGGAGCTTTCTTGAGTCGCTTCAGGATGCAGCGGTGCTGGAGCCCTCCCGGTAAGGGTCTTTTCTTTCCTGGGATGAGAAAAACCCCGGTTATACTTTTTTTAACGGTGCTTATCTGCGCATCCTCCGCTTATACAGCGCGGCGTGGTTTTGTTGATATCAACCGTGCGGATGCGGAGCGTCTGGCGGAGCTTCCCGGGGTCTCTCCGGAGCTGGCTGAGGCTATAGTTGAAACCCGCGAAAAAGTTAATTTTTTCAGGCGGATAAACGATCTTATGGAAGTTGAAGGGATGACCGGGGAAATATTTGACGGCATATCCCCTATGCTCATAATGACCCCGCCGGGGGCCCTTCGCGCCGATGAGATAATTGAAGAACTTGAGATAATGGAAGAAGAGGAAGAGGATTACTTCCTGGAGCTTGATGTGGATATATCACGCCTTGAGGCATACAGGAGCAGTCCCCTTGATCTTAATACGGCCGTTTACTCCCAGCTGCTGGAACTCCCGGAGATAGACCATACGCTTGCCGAAGCTATCCTTTCGCTGAGGCGTCAGATGAGGGGGTTTGATACCGTTGAGGATATAGTAGAGGTTGTGGGCCCCGGCAGATTTGAGAGGATACGCCCTTTCGTGGCGGTCCTTGACGAGACAGAACTTGTAAGGCTGCATGGAGATTTCAGGGTCTCCGCCGAGGTTATCCACCCTTATGACGAGTACTACTTTTCTCTTGATAGAAGGTACCAGTACCCGCTGCAGGTAGAGGCAAGACACAGACTCAGGTACGGGAACAGGCTGGAGCTGGGGCTGCAGATTAGACGTAAGGCCTCTCCGCATTTTCCCCCGAGGTACGACGGAGCAAGAAAAATAGATTACGGGAACCTCAGTGAGTATTACCTGGGAACAAGGTACCTTCTGATGCGCAGTATGGGTCCGTTTGATACGGTTGTTCTGGGAAGTTACAGACTGGATTATTTCGGCCCGGCAACCCGGACGAGGCGTTTAAGAGGTCTCAGGATAGATGAAAGAACTTCTGTTTACGGGGGGTTTTACGGAGCGGCGGCGGAGACCCGGCCGGGGGATTGGGAGGTGACGGTTTTTCTTTCGGAGAAGGAGCTGCCTTTCAGAAGCGTTAATGAGTACGACGGTTCAGTTCCCGAACATCAGGGGTCGCTTTACGATACTGCAAACCTTCCTATATACGACCCGTATTATCTTAAGGAATCTATCTACGGGGGGATTCTGAGGCGCGAACTTCCTTCGGGGCTGAAACTCAGCGCCGGAGGGTACTTAAAGAGCTACGACAGGGTCCTGGACCATGAGGGCGATTTCAACAGGTTCCGGGGGGACGAGATAAGGATACTGGATCTTGAGGCCGAGTATACCTACAGGAATTACCGGGTCATAGCCGACTGGGGGATGTGCCGGTACCATACCTTTGACGCTTTTTATGACTCCGACGGGCTTAGAATATGGGAGGAAGGAAGGGAGTGGCGATGGGATACCGGTTACGCTCTCCGGCTTGCTTTTATTTCTCATCACGATATTGCGAATTTCTGGATTCACTATTGGAGCGTTGATCACGATTATTTTGATTTTCCGGGAGAAGGTCGCCTTGCAACTTATAACGCCAGGAACGAGGTTCGGTATACCCTTGGGGGCAGGGTAGAGCCCCGGAGGGGGATGCATACCCAGGCGGATCTTATGTACCAGGAGAAGATTAAACCCGTTTACCGTGACACGAGGCTGGACCGTATGAGCCTTAGACTGCGCCAGTCCTGGGATGTAACCCAGGAGTTTCTCCTGAGGTATTCCGGAACTTTAAGCCGCGGCAGGGAGTGGCGCACGGTGGATGCAAGGTACTCCCCGAGGATTTATGATTCCCACAGGCTTGAGATTATTCACAGGCCTTCGGCGCGTGTGCGCCTCAGGGGGGTTTTCAGGAGAGCCAGGGAAAGGTTCGACGAGACCGCGGAGCTGATTTCCTACGATACCGACAGCGGAAATTACGGCGAGATCAGGTACAGGCCGGTTGACCCGCTTCTGATGCTGGCAAGGATATATATTAATGACGGGGGTAACGGCCTGGGGTGGCGGATAAGACCCGTCTATACTTTTTCGCGCCACGCAAGGCTCAGGATGGAATTTGAAAAGGATCCCAGAGCCGGGGATGATTCAAGGAGCACCTTCTCGGTTCAGTATGATATGTCTTTTTAAAATGTCAGGGTGTGTATTTCCTTTACGGAGGTTGGAGAATAATGAAGTTTAAAATATTTTTATCTGTACTTTGGGCATCTCTTCTGGCAGGAGCGGTCCCGGCTTTGCCGTGGAGCTACCCCGGATCGGGCATAGCCGCCACAGGCGAGCCGGTTCCCGGGGACGGGATCTATCATATGGACGCCCGGACCCTCTCCCTGGGAGGCGCTTCCGCGGCTTCTGCTCACGGCCCGTATGCTGTATTTTATAACCCCGCCGGTCTAGGACTGGTACCCAGGAGGGCTCTTGCCGTCTCCGCAGGACTGGGGTTTGCCGGGGAAAGGGTCCCGGATGAGCGCAAGTACTCTTCTTCGCATTTTTTCCGCGCGGGGCCGGTCTCGGTAATTTACCCGGCCGGAAGGTTTTTCCTGGGGGTCGGGTACGCCCGAAGGCGGGATATGGGGTATGAGTATGATTACAAGTCCTTTACTCAGGGTAAGGCCGATACCTTCAGGGTGGAATCTTCCGGAGGTATTAACGGGATAACCCTGGCCTGCGGGCTGGGAGTTCTACGGGACCTTTATGCGGGTGTTACGGTTGATTTACTTACCGGCTCCGCCTCTGGCGAGCGCAGCACGGTTATCTATCGCTCGTCCAGGGATATTTATGAGGGTGAGCGGGATTTCAGCGGGACCTCATTCTCCCTGGGGGCTGTATATTCGCTGATGGAAGAAAGGCTCATTGCGGCAGCCGTATGGAACCCGGGTTATACCTTAAGGGACGAGTGGTCCCTGGAGAGAAGTGAATACCTGTGGGGTGCGAATAACTGGACGGAATCATCTTCATCGGAGCCGGAGGGGCAAAGGGACCTTAGTATGCCCTCCGGGTTTACGCTCTCGGCCCAGTATAATTTCCCGGGACTTGACCGCACTATGCTTACAGCGGATGTAAGCCGCAGGAACTGGAGCAGTTTCAGGTACAGGGAGAAGAAAGACACCTCCGACCCGGCCTACGGGGAGAGGATCGATCCTTCCTACAGGGATGTAACCGCCTTCAGGGCCGGACTGGAACACTATATAGATTTTACGACAGCCTTACGGGCCGGGTTTGCCTACGAACCTTTCTACGGTGATACGGGGGTGGACCTGGTAAAGTTTACGGCGGGTGTGGGGGTAGAGCTTTCCAGGAGTTTTTTCCTGGATATAGGTTTGGGGTACGGAATGCGGACATACTACGGGGATAACCCGTTCTCAGATGACGAGCAGAGGGTTTCGGAAAATATAATGAGGATTATGTGCAGTACGGAATGGCATTTTTAAGTAGCAGCCGCCTGATGTTCTATAAAAGGGTATCCTAAGGTGAGAAAAAGCTTTAAAATTATCTGGGTGCTTATACTTCTTGCGCTTCCGGGGGAGCTCCGGGGCGGGTATGAGATCCTTGAGATAGGCGGGGTTTCAGCAAGAGCCGTATCCGGGGAGGTAATACTGAAATTCAGATCCGGGGTCCCGGCCGGGGTTAAAGCTGAAGCCCTCTCCGGGGCCGGAGCCCGGGTTATATCAAGGCAGTCGGTACTCGGAATAAAACTTGTGGTTTCTGATACCAAGGGAACAGAGTCTCTCGTGAGGTATTTCAGGTCGCTTGACGAGGTTGAGTACGCCGTCCCTAATTACGTGGTTACAGCCTCCTCGTACAGGCTCCCAGGGGATTTTTCCAGCCTGGCGGAACTCCGGCAGAGACAGTGGGGTCTTGAGCGGATCAACGCCCCCGGGGCCTGGGATATAACAACGGGCGAGGATGTCCTTGTGGCGGTGCTTGATACCGGTATAGATATAGACCACGAGAAACTCAGGAATAATATATGGGTCAACCCCGACCCGCTGAGCCCCCTTGATTTCGGCGACGGGTATATAGTGGTTAACGATACGCACGGATGGAATTTCATAGATAACACCAATAACATAAGCACTTCCGGAGTCCACGGTACCCACGTGGCCGGGATAATAGCCGGGGAAGAGGTTTCCACAAGCTCCCCGGCCTCGGGGTTTGTGGGAGTGAACTGGAACGCAGATATAATGGCGGTGGAGGTGCTCTGCTCATCAACCGGAAGCGGAGACTCCTGGGCCCTGGTCTCAGGTATACTTTACGCTCTTCGCCGCGGGGCCGATATAATTAATATGAGTCTGGGGTACGCTCCGGGACATGAGAGGATATCTCCGGTGGAGGAAGCCTGCGAGTACGCCTACAGCAGGGGGGTTCTCCTCGTCTCTTCATCGGGGAACATAGACGGAAGTCCCGGGTACGGGGGAGGTATAGGTCAGCCGGCTTCCTACAGGAGTGTTATAGCTGTAGGCGCGACCGACAGCGAGGACCGTAAGGCGGTTTTCTCGAATTACGGGGAAGAGCTGGAGATATCCGCTCCCGGGGTTGATATTTACTCTACTCTTCCCGGGGGTACCTACGGGGAAAAATCCGGGACCAGTATGGCCGCCCCTTTTGTTTCGGGAATAGCCTCAATGGTAATATCTGTCTGGAGGGATAGGGGGCTGGACTGGACCCCGGGACAGGCACGCCAGGTTCTGACCGCTTCCGCTGAAACTCCGGCCGGGGGGAAAGACCGTATGCTGGGGTATGGGTACTCTGATCTATTATCCGCGGTAAGAACAGCCTCCGAGTCCCAGGGAAAGGTTGAAGAAAAGAGGTTGCTTGTATATCCGAACCCGTTCTACCCTGAGGAGGGGCAGGAGGTCAAGATAGTCCTCCCGGCCCGTAAGGAGGCCGGGGCAAGGCGGCTCAGAATTTACACCCTTGACGGGGTCAGCGTTCTTGAGAGGGATGTGCGGAATCTTCCAGTAACCTGGGACGGAAGAAACTCCGAAGGAAGAAGGTGCGCAAGCGGTCTCTATTTTTTCTATCTTGAGACCGAAGACGGTTCGGAGACCGGAAGGATAACCCTCATAAGATGAACAGGTTGAAGACAGCCCTTGCGGCCGGACTTATATACGCTTTTGCGGCCGGTTCCTTATCCGCGGCCGGAAGAAGCGGCGGCAGGATACTGGAGGTAACGACCCTACCAGGGGTTGCTGCCCTTGGGGAGGCCTACTCCGCCCGTTCAGGGCGGGCGGCCTCGGTATCGATTAACCCTGCCGCCCTTGCCCGCATCCGGTTTACGGAAGCGGTTTTCGCTCATACGGTATATTATGCTGATACTTCCCTTACATCAGTCTCGGCTGCCTGGAAATGGGGGAGCGCGGGGCTGGGCGGAGAGTGGAAGCAGTTTTATTCCCGCGATATTTACAGGGACGAATGGGGGGGAGGAAGGGAGAGTTTCGTAAACAGGTTTACCGGGATAACACTGGGAGGAGGCTTTCCTGTTTACGGGAGAGTATCCTGCGGGGTTTCAGTGAGTACTGTTAAGGAGACTCTTTATGAGTATTCCGATACGGCTCTCTCCCTGGGAGCGGGGGTTTATATTACGGGTTTCAGGGGGGACTCGTTTGCCTTTACCGTGAGGAACTTCGGGACCTCACTTGAACATAAGGATAGGGCCGGGTCACAGAACACCCTTGCCTCAGCGGCGGGGGCTCACAGGATGGGAAATTATATTCTATCCTGGGAACTTCTGAGATCACGCGAGCTTGACCTGGGGTGGAGAGCCGGGCTTGAGGGTGATCTCTCCGGTTTGATACTCAGGGGCGGCCTGAGATATGAGCACGGAGCCGATTTCTCACTGGGGGTGGGGGTGCCTTACGGCAGGTGGAACTTTGATTATGCTTATTCGCCTCACCGGGACCTTGAGGCGGCTCACCGGATCTCTGTCGGGGCTTTATTCTAAAATGCTATTTTGTACTTGATATAAAACTCTGAATCTGCTTTTATCGTACTTATATAATGCGGTACGGCAGCAGTATTAAAATAAATTTATGAAACGGTATTTAATATATTTTCTGATAACGGTAATATACTCCGGGCCTATTTTCGCCAGGGATATAACCGTATATACGGTCCGGGGGCGGGAGACACGGGCGGTCCGGGGGGAGCTGATAGTAAGGTTCAGGAGCGGCCTCTCAGATGCTGAAAGAGAGGCGATAATTGAGAGCCGCGGCGCCGTAAAGGTCAGGGACTTGCGGACCCCCGGTTCGGTCAAAGTGGAGGTTCCGGGGGATGCCCTTGAAAGTATTATGGCGGCTCTTGAAGCTGACCCCGGGGTTAAGTACGCAGAGCCCAATATGATATTCACTTCTCAGAAACTTCCCGGTATTTACGGGGACATCCAGGATCTTGAGAGCGCCCAGTGGGGTCTTGCCAGGGTCCAGGCCCCTTCGGCCTGGGAGGTGGATACAGGCTCCGGGAAAGCTGTCATAGCCGTTATAGACAGCGGCATAGATCTCACTCATCCGGATTTAAGTGAGAATATATGGAGGAACCCGTTTGAGGAGGCGGACGGGACAGATACCGCAGGAAACGGGTATGAAGACGATATATACGGATGGAACTTTGTTGATGATAACAACAACCCCAACCCCCCGAATACTAATGAGAACCACGGCACCCACGTTGCAGGTATTGCCGCAGCCTCCGGAAGCCTCGGGGCTGTGGGTATGAGCTGGGGAAACCTTATAATGCCGCTTCGGGCCCTTGCGGGTAGTGAGGGAACGACGGTGGATATAGTAGAGGCCATAGAATATGCCGCTGATAACGGCGCTGATGTGATCAATATGAGCCTGGGCGGAGATAAAAACCTGCTCTTAAGGGACGCTGTCAATTATGCTTACGGGAAAGGTGTTCTTATTGTTGCCGCCAGCGGCAACACGCATCCTCTGCCCATAGCGTATCCTGCGGCCTATGAGAACGTCATAGCCGTAGGAGCTTCAGATAAAGATGATCTCAGGGCCCCTTTTTCGTGTTATATTCCCCCTACTCACGGGTACAGGATTGACCTTGTCGCTCCCGGGGTTGATATTTATTCAACGCTTCCCGGAGATACCTACGGGGAGAAACCCGGGACCAGTATGGCGGCTCCCTTTGTCGCGGGTCTTGCCTCTCTTATTATATCCTACAAAAACGACAGGGGTATACCGTGGAGTAATGATGAGGTTTGGCGTATACTCATTCAGAACGCGGACGGGCTTAACGGAGGCGGGTACCCCGTCCGGGATGACGAGACCGGGTACGGAAGGATAA
>SLGR01000054.1 GCA_007136585.1 Candidatus Sumerlaeota bacterium
ACCACTTACCAATAATTCTGAGTCTTTCATGTCAATTACCATAATACAGACATTATGACTCTTTAGCCCTTTATTTTACAGAGGGCTTATTTCAGGCTCATCTTGCGTTGGAAAAGACTAGCTCTTGACAGTCCTCGCTACAATATATACCATTCTTAAAAGAAACAACGATGTTTCACGGCAGAGCCAGCCTTTTAAAACGCATTCCCGGACAATGCTGTTCTGAACAGAGTAAAGTAAAAAAATGCAGAAAAAATTCGGATTATACGACCCGGGCTTCGAACACGGAAGCTGCGGGACAGGCTTCGTTACCAGTATCAGTGGGCGCGCATCCCATTCAATTATAAAAGACGGATTTAAAATACTTAAAAACCTGGTACACAGGGGCGCCGTGGGAGGTGACCTGGTTTCCGGAGACGGTGCCGGGATGCTCACGTCCCTGCCACATGAATTCTTTTCCTCGCAGGGGTTATCTCTTCCTGAACCAGGTGCTTACGGGGTGGCCTTTCTCTTCCTCCCGCAGGATAAGGCCAGGCGCACCGGTCTGATGAGTTCTTTCAGATCCGTCATCTCCCGCGAGGGGTTTAGCCTCCTGGGAGAGAGAGAGGTTCCTAACTGTCCCGAAATCCTTGGGGATATATCGCGCTCTGCGATGCCTTATATGAAACAGGTCTTTCTCTCTCTTCCGGGAGCAGAGGGGCGAGAACTGGAGTTGAGGCTGTATACAACCCGGCGAGCTGCGGAGAAAAAGGCGCGGACCGGGAATATCCCACCTGAGGATTTTTACATTGCAAGCATGTCTTCAAAAACCGTTGTATATAAAGGAATGTTCTCCGCTCCGCAGTTCCGTGATTTTTATCCTGACCTGGATGAGAGGGAGTTTAAGAGCCACTTTGCAGTTGTCCATCAGAGGTATAGCACGAATACTTTCCCGTCGTGGCCTCTGGCCCAGCCCTTCAGGTACGTGGCCCATAACGGGGAGATAAATACCGTAAGGGGGAATATTAATTATATGAGAGCCAGGGAAGGGTCCCTTGAGACGCCCCTGTTTAAAGGCGGCGTAGGGAAGGTGCTCCCTGTTTTTGACGAAGGTGGGAGCGACTCGGCGGCCTTTGACAGCGTATATGAGCTGCTTTATATGGCGGGGCGTTCTCCGGAACATACGGTAATGATGCTGGTCCCAGAGGCTTTTGGAACAAGGTATCATATCAGCGCCGATAAGAGAGCTTTCTACGAGTACCACGCCGCTTTCCAGGAGCCCTGGGACGGACCGGCTGCCCTTGTCTTTACCGATGGGGTGAAAGTTGGTGCGGTTCTGGACAGGAACGGGCTGAGACCGGCAAGGTATATCATAACCCGGAGCGGAAAGATGGTGTTGGCCTCCGAGGCGGGGGTCCTTAACATCCCTGCCTCGGATGTGCTTGAGAAAGGGCGCCTTGGCCCGGGGAGAATGATAATAGCCGACCCCGGGGAGAAAAGGGTAAAGAAGGATAACGAGATAAAATCAGCCGTTTCCCGGCGCCGCCCGTACAGGCGCTGGCTGGAGGATAACAGGATAGAGCTTAAAGGACTTTTTCAGCCTCCCGGGCGCCCAGACACGGATGTTTCCACTCTTACGCCAAGACAAAGGGCTTTCGGGTATACTCAGGAGGAACTGGAGAAAGTTATACTTCCAATGGCAGAGAACGCGCAGGAGCCTGTAGGGTCAATGGGTAACGACGAGGCCCCCGCGGTTCTTTCCGAATCTCCCTCAAGCCTTTTTGAGTATTTCAAGCAGGTCTTCGCGCAGGTTACAAATCCCCCGATAGACCCTTACAGGGAGAACCTGGTAATGTCCCTTATGAGTTTTATAGGGAGGGAGAGGAACCTCCTGGATGAGACTCCCCGGCACTGCAGGCAGCTTAAACTTTCCCATCCGGTCCTTACAAACGAGGATATAGATCGACTTTTATCTTTTAGTACTGATGATCTGAGGAGCTGCAGGGCGGAAATGCTTTTCAATAGAGACGGCATCGGACTGGAAAAAGCGGTGGAAGAGCTCTGCCTGAGAGTGGAAAAAAGCGTGGATGAAGGGTGCAGTATAGTAATCCTCAGCGACAGGGGCATAGGTCCCGGGAAGGTTCCGGTCCCTTCCCTGCTGGGTGTAAGCGCTGTGAACTCGTACCTTATATCAAGGCGTAAAAGACACCTGGTGGGTCTTGTGGTTGAGACAGGCGAGGCAAAAGAGGTAATGGATTTTGCCGCTCTTACAGGTTACGGGGCAAGCGCGGTTAACCCGTATCTTGTTTTTGAGACCCTGGCCGGGCTTAAGAAAGAGGGGCGGCTGAGCGAGGCGAGCTCTGTAACCGCAGCCGAGAATTACATAACCGCGATCAAGAAGGGGCTTCTTAAGGTTATGTCCAAGATGGGGGTCTCTACCATAAGGAGCTACAAGGGTGCTCAGATATTTGAGGCGGTGGGGCTTAACGGTGAGTTCCTGGATAGGTACTTCCCCGGAACCCGGTCGCGTATCGGGGGGATAGGTATAAAAGAGGTGGAGAAGGAGACTCTTCTGAGGCACAGCGCCGCGTTCGGGGCTCCGGGCGATGCCGGATTAGACTCAGGCGGGAAGTATCATTACAGGAAAAAATCCCGGAAACATCTCCTTACCCCGGAAGCGGTAGTATCGCTTCAGAAAGCGGTAAGGGAGGGCGATTACGGCGCTTACAGGGAATACTCCGCCCGGATAGATTCCGCTTCCCGGGAGTTATGCACTTTCAGGGGACTCCTCGGTTTCAATGGGGCCAGCCCGGTCCCGCTCTCGGAGGTGGAGAGCGCGGAAAACATCTTTAAAAGGTTTTTCGCCTCGGCGATGTCCCTTGGAAGCATATCCCCGGAGGCGCATGAGGCTATAGCCGTAGCTATGAACAGGATAGGGGCCGGAAGTAACTCCGGGGAAGGAGGGGAGGAAGAGAGCAGGTCCCTTCCCCTTCCTTCAGGAGACTCCGCTTCAAGCGCTGTAAAGCAGGTAGCCTCGGGAAGGTTCGGGGTTACGGCTTTCTATCTTTCAAGCGCCGGAGAAATTCAGATAAAAATGGCCCAGGGGGCCAAACCCGGGGAGGGGGGGCAGCTTCCGGGACATAAAGTGGACTCCGGTATCGCAAGGGTGAGGCACTCTACCCCGGGTGTTATGCTCATATCCCCTCCTCCTCACCATGATATATACTCAATAGAGGACCTATCCCAACTCATATACGACCTTAACACCGTAAATCCCGAGGCCAGGGTTTCCGTCAAGCTTGTAAGCGAGTCCGGCGTGGGAACCGTCGCCGCCGGGGTTGCCAAGGCCGGGGCCGATATGGTTCTTATAAGCGGCGCCGACGGAGGGACAGGGGCTGCTCCCCTTTCTTCCATAAAGCACGCCGGGATACCCTGGGAGCTGGGACTCTCCGAGACGCAGCAGACACTGGTGCTTAACGACCTGAGAGAAAAGATACGGGTTCAGGTTGACGGGCAGATGCGGACCGGGCGCGACGTAGTCATAGCCGCGCTTCTCGGGGCCGAGGAGTTCGGGTTCGGTACGGTGGTCCTGGTTGCCCTTGGGTGCGTTATGGCAAGGAAATGCCACCAGAATACCTGTCCCGTGGGTGTGGCCACCCAGGATATCCGTCTTCGCAGGAGGTTCAGGGGGCGCCCCGAAGACGTGGTTAATTACTTTACCTTCCTTGCGCGGGAGGTCAGGGAGATAATGGCCTCGCTAGGTTTCAGAAGTTTTGATGAGATGGTCGGAAAGACGGAGAGGCTTGAGTTCCTGAAGGCGGATGCTCACTGGAAAGCCGCGGGGCTGGATCTTTCGGATATGCTGGCGGCTCCTAATTACTCCGGATCAAGGCGGAGCCTTCCCCGCAAGAGGGGGGACCGCCCCGGGAAACTGGATAAAAAAATATTAAAATCCGCCGCCGGGACAGTTAATAACGGCGATCCGGCGGAGCTGGAGTTTCCCATAAAAAACCCGGACCGGTCCGTGGGGGCGCTACTTAGCGGCAGGATAGCGGGTAAATACGGCTCCGGAGGCCTTCCGGATAATACTCTAAAGGTAAGGTTTACCGGGACCGCGGGGCAGAGTTTCGGGGCCTTTCTGGCAAAAGGGGTAACCTTTTTACTGGAAGGGGAGACCAATGATTACCTTGCCAAAGGGCTTTCGGGAGGAATAATAGCGGTCTATCCTGAAAGAAAAGCTGTTTTCCGCGCCCGGAACAATATAATAGCCGGAAACGTTTGCCTCTTCGGGGCTACCGGGGGGGAGGTTTACATAAGAGGCCTGGCAGGGGAAAGGTTTGCGGTAAGAAACAGCGGCGCTCTCGCGGTGGTGGAGGGGGTAGGTGACCACGGCTGTGAGTATATGACGGGAGGTTGCGTGGTTGTCCTGGGAAGGACAGGGGTTAACTTTGCCGCCGGAATGAGCGGCGGGATAGCGTATGTAATGGATGAGGACCAGCTTTTTGATACGCGCTGCAACCTTGAGATGGTTGACCTTGAGCCGGTTTCTCTGAAAGCTGACAGGGATAAACTTGCCTCTCTTATAAAGAAACATGCGGATATCACCGGGAGCCGGTACGCGCTGGAGGTTCTTAAATACAGGGATGAGATGCTAGCTAAATTCGTAAAGGTAATACCTTCGGATTATCGGAAAGCTCTTGAGAGAATAAGGGAGGCCAGCCCGGCGGCCTCGGACCGTCCCGGTATGACGGAGGAGGTATACTGATGAGCGAAGAAGGCGGCGATTTTCTGAGTTGCGGGCGCCTGGAACCGGAACCCCGTCCTGTGGAAGAGAGGCTGGGTGACTGGAAGCAGGTATACAGAGATCTTCCGGAGGATAAGGTCTCGGAACAGGCCGGCCGGTGTCTGGATTGCGGGATACCTTTCTGTCACGCCCTGGGGTGCCCTCTTTCAAATATCATACCTGAAGTTAACAGGTTTGTATCCGGGGGGAAATGGCACCTGGCCTATGAACGCCTTACAATGACAAACCCGTTTCCCGAACTCACAGGTCGGATATGCCCCGCACCCTGCGAAGCGGCCTGCACCCTGGCCATAAGCGGTGAGGCGGTATCAATAAAAGAGATAGAGAAGACTGTAGGGGATAAAGGGCTGGAGCGGGGATGGGCCGCCGGGTCTGTCTCAGTAGAGGAAACAGGAAAGACCGCGGCGGTTATAGGTTCCGGTCCGGCCGGGCTTGCCGCGGCCCATACCCTGAGAAAGCGCGGGTTTTCCGTAACGGTATTTGAGAAATCTGCCGAGCCGGGGGGGATACTCAGGTTCGGGGTCCCGGATTTCAAACTGGAAAAACATATAATCGCCCGCAGGGTTGAGATACTCAGGGAGTCAGGGGTGCGTTTTGAGACCGAGGTTGACGCGGGGGAGGATATCTCTGCTTCCCACCTTAGGAAAAAATTCAATCTTATACTTCTTACGGTAGGGGCGGGTCAGCCGCGCGACCTGGATATACCGGGCAGGGAACTGGAGGGTATATATTTCGCGATGGAGTATCTCTCCGGGGTCAATGAGCTTCTCTGCGGTCTGAGAGAGCCTCAGGAGACGGTAAACGCCAAAGGGAAGAACGTCCTTGTTCTGGGAGGGGGGGATACGGGCTCGGACTGTATAGGGACCGCCCTGCGCCAGGGGGCGGCAAAGGTTTATCAGTTTGAGATAATGCCCAGGCCCGCGGAGTGGGGGGAGAGCTGGAACCCGCGCTGGCCGGAGTACCCTGTGATTTTGCGGCACTCATCTTCTCAACGGGAGGGGGCCGAGAGGGAATGGGGGGTGCTTACCGAAAAGTTCAGGGGAAAGGACGGGAAGCTCACTGGGGCGGAGTTTTCCAGGCTCAGATATGAGAGCTCTTCCGGGAAGCCGCCACGGAGGATCCCGGGAAGCCGGTTTACCCTTGATGTTGATATGGTTCTTCTTGCCCTGGGTTTTGTGCATACCCGGCATACCCGGCTGCTGAAGGAGCTGGGGGTGGAGTATGATGAGAAGGGGAATATAAGGACAACCGGGTATATGACCGGGGTCCCCGGAGTTTTTGCCGCGGGTGACGCTGTCTCGGGTGCCTCCCTGGCCGTAAGGGCCATATTCGCGGGGGCTGAGGCCGCCTCCGCTATGGCAGAGTACTCCCCCCCTGACGCAGGCTGACCGGGCAACTTGAGCCGGACCCTGACTTTATTGTAAAAGTCTCTGTTTTAACTGAAATAAAATCCGGGGAAGTTAGCTGCAACGCTTTCTTAAATCTTCCTTAATCGTTATACCCTTCTGATGCTGTCAGAAGTATATCCTTAACAGGTATGCTGAAATCACACAGTTGCGCAGCGCGGTTCAGGTTCTTTTCCGCTTCTTCGGTTTCCCCTTTGTTTAAGTGCGCGAGCGATTTTAAAAAATAAGTTTCCCAGTATTCAGGGTTTCTCTTTAAGGACTCCCCGAAGAATTCGAGAGCCAACTTTAGATCTCCCATCCTCCTGGCCGCTTCTCCCGCAGATGTCAGGACTTTATGCCAGTTGGGTTCAATTTGAGGGGAAACATGTTCTGACCATGGATTATGCAAAAACCAATCTGCTATTTCGTCAGGGTGTTTATTCAGAAGTAAACTAATGCAAGCATATGTATTGTATCTTATGTGGTTCTTGAAATAAAAAACACTCTGACGGGAAGAGTGTCTTTTCGTGCTGTTGAAAATACCCATTTTCAGAAACGGTCTCCTTGCTTTTGCATTCTTCAGGCGTTCCATTAATTCATCTTGCGGAAGTTCAGGAATGAGCCTGTTTTGTTTTACTGGCGGGATGCCGGATATTTCAAACTCATTGATCTTTCTTACAACTGTGTCAGCAATTACGGTGTAGTATGGAAAGTACCAGTGGCAGTAATCATAAAAAAAATCTTTTCCAGTGAGTCCTGTTTGGGAGAGTTTCTCAAATAATTTATAGACGTCCACTAAGAGAGTGTCGTATCTTTCTGCTATTTCGCGTATTATTTTGTTTATATCCGGAGTAGTCATGGCTGAGTTTTTGGGGACAGTTTTTAAATACGCTTCGCGGGCCTTCTCATATAACCCCAGTTCCTTTAAGGCGTTGCCTTTAAGGAACCATAAGAAAGTGTCGCCGGCGGGGTCTGTTGTATTCAGTAAATCTTCATATCTCCCTTCTGAATATAAAATAAAAGGAAGAAACTGTTCTTCTCTCTCTATAAGATAAGAACTGCTATAAGGCGGGTAATCCGCGTAATGTATGGGGAGCGTGAAAACCGCAAAAGGCAGATCTCTGGATGTAAAAATTCTTGCTATTTCATTGTAATCCTGCTTAAAATGTTCAGTGCCGTAATTGCCGTTTGTGTTGCCCGAGTATATTCTTTCAATAAATATGCGGAAAACCCAGGACCTGGCATAAAGATGTCTTATCAGAGCGCGGCTGCGAAGGATCCTCCACTTTTTTATGCTTAAGTAGGCGAAAGCATAAATGTTATTGCCCATAAGAACCATCACAAAATCAGGGTTAAGGCGCATAATATCCCTGGCGACAGAGAGGATATGCGAGCTAGTATACATGCCAGCGCCGGTGTTTATAATATTTACTTTGTGTTCCGGAAATCTTGCTTCAAAAATAGTTCTTATTTCTTCGTTTATACGAAAACTTTGCGCTACCGATTCGCCGATAATGATTATACGCACTTCGTTACTGCCTTTTTTAGCTTTTACGGAAAGTTCCGGGTACGAAGAAGAAAAATCCTTCCGGTTAAATTCATAAGTAATTATTCCATCTTTGCGTGTTCTTCTCATTAACGGAACAGCTATCGGTTCATATATCTGATGGAAATAATGCCATCCGGAGGTCTGGTCCTTAAGCGATTCCCGGGCATTGCCCCAAGTTAATACAAGGGCAGTTTCCAGGATAAGGCCAGCCGCCGCAAAACCGGCTGTAATTAGAGCGGTTCTATATAAAAGCTTTCTTATTTTTAATCCGGAATATAATTTCATATTATGCTATCAGCAGTAAAAGTTTACTATTAAATTATAATTATAAACTTACCCATGTCAATTTTGAGTCTTTTCCAACGCAAGATGAGCCTGAAATAAGCCCTCTGTAAAATAAAGGGCTAAAGAGTCATAATGTCTGTATTATGGTAATTGACATGAAAGACTCAGAATTATTGGTAAGTGGTG
>SLGR01000213.1 GCA_007136585.1 Candidatus Sumerlaeota bacterium
ATGTTGTCAAATCGCCGTCAAGGGGATTGGGGTATATAAACCTGCCCGGTTAGAGGGGGTTTTTACTGATGAGCCGGGGTTCTGAAATAAATAACCGGGGCCCTGACTCGGAAGTCCCTGTTTACCGCCTGGAGGGTCAGCGCGTACTCCGCGCCGGGGATGAGCCCTTCCGCAAGGTAACTGATACTTCCGGAAGCGGTTTTTTCTATTACAGGGAACTGGTACTCCCACCTGTTTCCTTCAGGGGTTCTCTGCCATAGAAAATACACGGAGGTTTCACCGGATTTACCGCTTTCGGAGAACTCCGCCCTAAACTCCGCGGAATACGGAGACAGGTTTTCTACCCGGAGGTTTTCTATGAGAGGTTTCTTAACAACGGACTCCATTACGGGAGACTGGCCGCTGGCCCAGGAAGCGTAGGGGGAACGCCAGGTTTTAAGGAAAGAGTTTTCTATCAGTCTGTAGAGCTCTTCATCCTCAAAGGCTATCCCGCAGTCGCGCCCGGAATCGTCAAAGACGAACCGGTCCCAGTTCATACTGGTTACAGCCCCCCCGGTTCCGTCAACAAGGAATATTTTCGTATGGTTTATTCCGCTGCCGTCTATGGGGGGAGCCGCGCTTAGGTCGTTTATCTTTACGTAAATATTTTTCTCTCCGGCCAGGGCGTCTATTAACTCCTGGGATGAGCGGTCGTAAGTTGACTCGTCTATCAGGAGCTTTACTTTAACCCCCCTTCGGGCCGCGTCCCTGAGCCCGCTATGTATCCTTTCCCTTATATCAGAGAAAAACGGCAGGTACCGGTATATTGAAACAAATATCTTCTCACGGGCATTCTCTATCTCCCTGAGCTGGTATTCATATACGGAGGTGAACTCCTCCGGAGTATAACTCCCCTGGGCAAGGGGTATTACTGCCGGGTTATCAGGGTAGGAGCCGGAGTTTCTGACCTCTCCTCCTTCGGCTTCCCAGAGGGATTCAAAGAAATAGGTGAAGGCGAGAGACGTATCGGGACACTCGGCGCAGAGGTTGTACTCGTAGTTCTGAACCATAGCTGACCAGGACCAGTTTGCCGATCCCGCGGTAACCTTCTTCTCGTCAACTATCATATATTTAGAGTGTGCGGGAATACGTGTGTTTATGACCTCTATATCCGGGCACTCAAAAAACCCGCTGCTTATATGCTCATCCTCATCATCCAGGGCTCCCACCGCTATCCTTACCTTTACTCCCCTTCGGCAGGCTTCCTCAAGGGCATCATAAAGTTCCCGGACAGGGCCCCTATCATATTTCCACATATTCCAGACCTCTATATCAATATATTTCTCGGCGGAGTTTATCCAGGAGAGTTTCAGATCAAATATACTTTCTTTACCCTCACTGCGCATATCGGGCGAATGGGTCTCGGCGGGATAAAGCCGGGGGGCAGCCCCCCGGGTATATGCCGGAGGTACTGCGGAAAGAAGCAGGCATATAAAAGATATTATATGAAGACTGGCCGGTCTCATAGATAGAGTTTATTTTATTTCCACTTTCATAACAAGCGCGGGTTCAGGGTAATTCTTAAAAGGAGAATACTTTGTCAGAAGCCCGTAATATGTTAAAGTATCCGGTACCAGAGGTTTAATGCTGTGAAATCAAAGAATCTCTTAAAAAAACTAGGCGGGGGCGGACCTGACCTTATAAAGCAGATAAAGGATACTTTAGAGAAGCTGAACATACCTTACTGCGTCACGGGCGGGTTCGCGGTAAACGCTTACGCCAAGCCTGTCATAACTCCGGAATGCGAGTTTGTTATTCCGCTTGATTATATAAAGGAGCTTATGCCGGTGCTTGACAAAAAGTACTGCGTGGAGATGCGCCGCGACTCAATGCTTCTTACCTCTCCGGACTCTGAGCTTAAAATCCTTATTCATACCGAGGCAGGTCTTCATAAACTCATAGACTCCTCCTCAGAACGGGATATTCTCGGATACAGGATGCCCGTGGCCGCTGTAGCAGACCTTTTCGGCGTTATAGCGGGCAAAGCGGAGACCTCCCAGCAGAAACCCGCGGATAAAGAGAAACACTTTCTTGATCTTCTCAGGCTCATAGAGGCCGAACCGGAACTTAAGAAACAGCTTCCCGAATCCCTTAAAGACAGAGTTAAATCACTCTGACCTGTTTTATTTAAATGTTTGACACCGGTTTCCCGGTTTTGCTATAAATCTGAAATTCGTAACACGGGAGGCGATGATGTCAGATTTAACAAGGTTCGGCGTATCATTAGAAAAAGCCCTGCTTGAGGAGTTCGACAGAGCCCTTAAGGAGCAGAATTATTCTACCCGATCAAAGGCGATAGGAGATCTAATAAGGCAGAGCCTGGCAGAACGCAGATGGAAAAAGGGCAAGGCTTCCGCCGGGGCCATTACTCTGGTCTATAACCACCATAAGAAAGAACTCTTAAACAAATTAATCTCAATACAGCACGATTACCACAATCTTATTATATCTTCTCAGCATGTGCATCTTGATCATGACCAGTGCCTGGAAATTATTGCGGTAAAGGGAAACCCCGGGGAGCTGGAATCCCTGTATCTTAAACTCAAATCCGAGAAAGGGGTGGGGTACGCCTCTCTCACATCCGCTATGGCGGGAAAGATAAAGTAATATTTTTTTGGATATTTGTGTTACGAATTAAGGAAAAGTAATACTATGAAGACAAAAATCAAACTTCTGCTGGCGGTCTTCACATTGGCGGCTTTCACTAACGCGTTACCGGAGAATCCGGGCCTGGACCTGGGGGTTCTCATCGTTACCCCCGCCGGGATTACAAGCGGAGTGGAAGGCCTCCCCTTTTCGGTGAGCGTTATAGGAAGGCAGGAAATAGAAAGAGAAAATATGTTTTCCTACAGCAGGGTACTTGATTCGGTTGAGGGAGTGCATATACACAGAACCGGTGAGTTCGGAAGATCGGATATATCTGTAAGAGGGCTTGGAGACAGGGGAAGAAAAGTAATGGTGCTGGTGGACGGAAGGCCCACAAAAATGGGTCTTTTCGGGTGCACCATAACCCAGTCGCTTCCGGTTGATAATATTCAGAGGGTGGAGGTCATAAGAGGTCCGGCCTCGGTTCTCTACGGCTCCGATGCAATGGGAGGAGCGGTAAACATAGTTACACAAAAAGCCCGGAAGAAGGGTTTCCGTACAGAACTCCGTTCAGCGCTGGGGTCATTCAATACCAGAGAGCTCAGGCTCACTCACGGAGGAAGCACAGGCAGGCACAGCTACCTGGTTACCGCAGGAGGGGCCTGCTCCGACGGCTTCAGGGATAATTCCTCTTATAATTCGGAAAACTATTCTATCAGGTTTAACTCTATCGTAACTGACAGTTCAAAACTGGGCTTTAATATCAGGTACTACCAGGGAACCAAGGAGGAGCCGGCCCTTCTGGGCGAAGACCCGGCGCTTGCCGACAGATGGGAGACCTATAAAAGGGGCGCGGCAGAAATAGATTACGAATTAACTACTGAGAACTCACTGATAGGTTTAAAGGCCTACAGGAATTTTGGAGATCACGAATTCTCCGACGGGTATGAGTCAACCGATTTTACAAACGGACTGATCCTTAACGCGGTCTCCCGAGTCTTTGGCAATAACAGGCTCATATCCGGAGCCGAGTTCAGAGAGCAGGCCGGGGAGTTTGAAAACAACAATTTTAATAAGAGAGAATACGCTCTTTACCTTCTTTATGAACAAAGGTTTTCCGACCGGATGAGCCTCTTTATGGGTGGAAGGTATAATATAGATGAGGTAACAGATAACGTATTTACTACACATCTCGGAGCTACCTTCGGTCTTACAGAGAGGACCCGGTTTCGAATCTCAAGAAGCGAGGGCTTCAGGTCCCCGCAGATAAACGACCTCTATATGTACCCGCCATCTAACGAGGATCTTAAACCCGAGACGGCCGTAAACTACGAGATCGGAGTAAGACACCTTATCACAGATAAGATCAATTTGGATATCACCTTATACAGAACGATAGGAAAGGATATTATTGAGAGAGTCCCGAACGACACCCCACCGCCGCTACTGATATTTCAAAACACCGGAGACTTTGAATTTACGGGCGCCGAGCTTGGCCTCAACGCGGCCCTAAGCGAGATTTCCGGGGCAAGGCTGTCATATACCTATATGGACCCGGGCAAGCACACTGCCGGAAGACCCGGAAACAAAGCGGTAGCTAAATTATTCTTTACTCCGGGAGATCTCTATTTAGATATAGGAGGCGAGTTCGTATCTTCATATTATGCCGCAAATAACAGTGAAGATAAGATCGATGATTTCTTTATTATGAGAGCAAAGACGAGTTATGATATCTTAGAAAACTTAAGAGTCTTTGCCGGGGTTGAGAACATATTTGACATATCATACAGCATTTACGCCGACCTTCCAGGTGAGTCCGGGGTATATCCAATGCCCGGAAGAAGCTTTACCGGGGGTATCACCTATGCTTTTTAATATTGTAAAAAAACTGCTTATACCGGCAATCATTCTATCCCAGTACGGTTGCGCCTCTCAGGAGTCACACGGTCTTACGGTGGTTGCCTCCACAACGTTGATAGGAACAATCCTTGAAGAAATAGGAGAAGACCGCGTGAAGGTCAGTACAATACTCCCCGGGGGAATCTGCCCGGGTCATTTTGATCTTAAACCTTCTGATATGAGGGCCTTCAGCGGGGCTCATATGATATTCTACCAGGGGTGGGAGCCTTGGATAAACGGGCTTCTGGACTCCGAAGACGCCCGGGATTCGGAGAAACTGAGCATACTTACAGAAGGAAACCTTATGGTTCCGCCCCTACACATAGAAGCGGCGAGAGAGATAGCGGAAATTCTCCGGGGTAAAGACCCGGAAAACAGTGCTTACTACACGGAAAACCTGGAAAGGTATATAAAAGAGATACGCGATTCCAAAAGAGAGATACTCGGACGCGCGGAGAGCTTTAAAGGCGTAAGGGTAGTATCATCCAGACACCAGAAGGCTCTCCTGGCCTGGCTGGGGTTTGAGGTAGTTGCAACGTATAAAAGGGCTGACGATATGTCGCCTTCGGATTATGCTTCAGTAATACGTATCGCAAGAGAGAAAAATGCAAGGGCGGTGATAGATAACCTTCAGAGCGGGCCGGAGGACGGAAAGATTATTGCAGAAGAGACGGGTATACCACAGGCGGCATTATCCAATTTTCCGATTGACGGTTCCTACATCTCAACCTTAAGAAACAATTTTGCTAAACTCGAAACAATAATTAAATAAACCTATAAATGAAGAATAAGGAAAACAACTATAACATTGTGGAGATGAGCGGGGTAAGCGTCCGACACAAGGGCTGCACCGCTATAGATAATATAACCCTTAATATCCGGAAGGGCTCTCTGCTGGCCCTGATAGGACCCAACGGAGCCGGGAAAACCACACTGCTTAACCTGATAAACGGATTCTCGGGGGCAACATCCGGTACCGTAAAAGTATTCGGAAGAAAGATAAATAAAAAGACTTCAGGTGAGTTAAGGAAAAGAATCGGATACATCTCTCAGGAAGCCGTGAATGCTCCAAGGGCGCCGGTCTCGGTATACGAGGCGGTTTCTATAGGAAGGATCGGTAAGCGGGGCCTGCTGAGAAAACTTAAGGAAGAAGACCATAACGCAATAAAAAAGGCCATTCATTCCGTTGGCCTTGGCGGCTTTGAGAGCAGACCGGTCGGAAGTCTTTCCGGAGGCGAGAGACAGAAAACAGCCATCGCCCGGGCCCTTTCCCAGCAGCCGGATATAATGCTGATGGACGAGCCTACAAGCAGCCTGGATCTGAAATCCGTAAGAGAGATCATTAATATCGTTGATGAGATATACAGGGAATATAACATTACGGTAATATACGTAACTCACATACTCCAGCACATACCTCCTTCCTGCGGACGCGCAGTAATGCTCAAAAATGGCAGGATAATCTGGTCCGGAAAACACAGGGGCTCTTACAGCGAAAAACTCATAATAGAGCTTTACGACCTTCCGGAAACCACTTTAACCGGCGGTGATGAAATCCCCTTCTCCGATAAGAGCATCTGCAAATATGTTTGATATTCTCAGTTACGGTTTTATGCGAAGAGCCGCGCTTGCTTCGGTTCTGGGGGGAGCAAGCTGCGGAATAGTCGGTGTATGGGTTATTATGCTTGGGATACCCTTTGTCGGGGTAGCCATGGCCCACGCCGCTTTTGCCGGAGCCCTTCTGGGGCTTTTGATCGGAGTGGACCCGGTCCTTTCGGGGTTTCTTTTCTGCCTTCTCTCGGCCTCTCTTATCGGACCGGTAGCCGACAGGGGCGATTTTGAACCCAACCTCTCAACAGGAATAATTTTCTCAATCGTTCTGGGCCTCGCCTTTTTATTTATGGGTCTTATTGAGGGGCCTAAGGCAGAGGCTATGAGATACATCTGGGGCAGTATTCTAACTGTAAGACAGACCGATATAAACCTTCTGGCCCTGACAGCGGCTGCCATAGGATCGTTTCTTTTAATTTTCTTTAAGGAAATACTTGCGGTTCTATATGACAGAAGGACAGCAAGAGCGGCCGGAGTTCCCGATAAAGCAATTTTTTATCTTATACTCTTTCTCTGCGGCGCAACCGTAACTCTTAACCTTAATACGGTGGGAGGAATCCTCATATTCAGCCTGGTAATCTCCCCGCCCGCCGCGGCCTACCAGCTGACTTACAGCCTTAAAAAGATGCACCTCATATCTGCAGCTTTCGGAGTAATATCCTGCCTGCTGGGGCTTGGATTCTCCTATGCCTTCAACCTGCCCTCCGGGGCGATGATAATAATAATTTCCGGACTTATATTCATAATCAGCCTGGTTTTTTCACCGAAAAGGAGAAAGGTTTATGTCAGAACATAGAAAATTCTTTGACTCAATGGCCGGGTCTTGGGACGGTATGATCCCGCCCGGAGAGACCGGACGCCTGGATAAAATACTGGACTCTATGAATATTATGCCGGGAGAGTCCGTTCTTGACGCGGGGTGCGGAACTGGGATACTCTTTCCTCTTATAAGGAAAAGGATAGGAGAAAAAGGAAAGATAACGGGTCTTGATATCTCCCCAGGAATGCTTAAGAAAGCGGAGAAAAAGTTTCCGGGCGAAGCGGAGCTTATAGAGGGTGATGCCGAATCCATACCTGTTGAGGACGGCGTATTTGACAGGGTAATATGCTTCTCCTCATTCCCCCACTTTAAAGACAGGGAGAGAGCCCTGAAAGAGTTTTACAGGGTCCTTAAGGAAAACGGAACCCTTCACATAATACATACTTCCTCAAGGGAAGATATCAACAAGCTGCACGCCGCAATAGAAGGCCCGGTAAAAAACGACCGTATCCCGGATGACGATACTATGAATAATATTTTCTTATCGGCCGGGTTCGGCGAGGTTTCCGTTATAAACCTTAACAACTCATACCAAGCATCGGCCCGAAAAGTTTAAAACCACTATTCAGGCACATTTTCTCCTCAATAAATATTATTTTACACGACCAGGATTAAAACCCGGGTTTTACGGATATTTCACACTCATTTCAATCCTCTTTCAAAGAAGAACCGTATAATAGTGGCGGAAACGGAAAGGAAACAATGGAAAAATTAAGGAGAAAAAATATGAAATCTCACATGAACTTGACAGTGGGGATACTGACAGCCGGGATACTGGCTGTGAGTTTTGGTTTCGCAGGGGCGACCAGACCGGATTTTGACCGGCTTAGGGCAGAGGGCCAGGCAAGACTTGACGCAATAAGTCAGAGGGCCCGAGATCGGGCCAGATCTGTCGGCAGGGTAACAGTTAGCTTCGGTTCATCTGGCGGTGGTGCACTTATGAGCTCGCCCCGCGCAGCTGGGGGCGCCCTTAATATAAAAACCCCCGGTCCCCGTACTCCCGTGATCCAGAGACCCAATATTCCCTCCGCATCAGATGTCAAAGCAATAAACGACCTTAAGGATACCTACCAGGACGCGCTGAAAGATATTCAGCAGGAC
>SLGR01000157.1 GCA_007136585.1 Candidatus Sumerlaeota bacterium
CGGTGAACGGCGGTTTTTCTTACAGTCTTTTCTTCAACCGAAGTTATTTTTATATCCACCACCCTTCCGTCTTTTACCACGGGTATGAAGTTCAGTTTCCTTGAATCAGGTTTTTGCTGCGATTCAACGTACTGGCCTCTGGCCCAATCCTCAAACTTTCTTTTCTGAACATCCTCCGGGTATTTTATCCTGTAAAGCTCAAGCATCGCGTCAGCCAGATCAATAACCAGGGGTTTTATTTTCTGAAAACTCAGAGAAGTCCTGAACCCCACAAACCCCACGTTGAAAAGATGGGGTATAAGCTCACCGCTTTCCCTCTCGTATCCAACATTATCGGTATACCCTAGAATATATCCGATCGGCCTCTTTAATTTCTGCTCGTCTTCCGCGCTCAGGGTGTATGTAAATATATGCTCTACTTTCTGTTCAACGCTGAGGTTTGAAAAATCTGTTTCAGGGAACTCACTGCTGTAAAACTCTTCGTTCTCTTTAAATATAGATGCGGCCTTTGCAGTATCATAGATTACCACCGTCTCGTTCTTTCTCCTGTGCCTGAACCTGATTATTCCGAGACCCAGTTGTTTCAGTTCGTTTTCGTATTTATTTATCTGTTCTATTGTCTCAGGGCTGCTGACCCAGGCCCCGGGTTTTACCCCCTGTATGACCATTAAGGTTACTCCGCTGTCGTGCTTCCAGTCATAATCCCATTTTTCAATCAGGCGGGTCCGGGCCTCTTTTACTGCAGCCTCCCGGCGGCGGTTAAGTTCGGAGAGGTTCTCTATTATTTTCAGCTCACTGTCAGAAAAGGATGTATCTTCAAAAGCATCCAATCCGGGGGTAAAGAAGAAGGAAAAGCTAACCCCTTCAGCAGGTATATTATCCTTACTTACATCGGAAGGAACGTTGAAGGGGAGAGGAGGGGCGCGGTCAGGGTTGGCCCTCAGCCAGTCGTCCAGGGCCCTGTTGAAACCCTCACCTAGCGCTTGCGAAGCCCACGCAAGAACCTCCGGAAAAAAATTGTAGGCTTTGGGTATGTTTTTTATCCGGCGCCGCGCTCTGCTGTCTTCAAACCCCATAAGAAAATTTACGGGCCCCGAGAGGAGTTTACGCAAATTATCGTCCCCGACCGCCCTTTCAATCTGCCTCCGCGCGGACGGGTCGTTTAAGGCTTTGGTCAGACGGCCCATCTTCCCCGTATTATACTTACCGTCATAAAAAAGATACTTTAAGAGACTTGTATTTTTGGTCCTATTCTTGAACTCAAAGAGATAGATTTGTCCACCTTTCATAACTATTCCGTCTATCTCAACTATAGACTGTCCGGATTTATCTCGCAGGGTTATCCCCGCCGCAAGAATACTGTAACCGGAGTTTCTGAGATTTACCATCGCCTGTAACTCTGCAACAAGATCACTTATGCTTCCTTTGTATTCTTTTTCTCTGCCTTCTTTTCCAGAATCGGTTTTCCCGTATATTAACTTATTCAGATATGAGCCTATCTGAATTATAGTTTCATCCGCCCCGTAAACCCCTATGGTTTCCTTTATAATTTCAAGGTTTTTAGCGGGCATATAAGCTGCTATAAGGATAAGAGCCTCTAGGAGCTCGCTGGATTTATCGTAGGCCCTTTCGGCCTGCACTTCCCCCGGCCCTTCGATAAGGCTTCTGAGGCGTTTCTCAAGGAGAGCCGCGGAATCTGCGGGAAGCTTCCCGTCCAGAAGGGTTTTAAGCTCAGCTAAACGGGTTTCAGTCTCAGGCGGCAAGCCTTTTCCAGGGAACCCTACTATACCGGCCTCCATAAGCACCCTTCTCTGTTCTATATTGAACCCGGCCGACTCAAGTATAACTGCTTTCTCCCTGAGCTGGGCCGCGGTATAATTACCTGCCCTTGCGGGCCCGCCGTCTTTTCCCGGAACCCTGCGCCCGGACTCATCCAGGCCTACAAGGTGGGCCCGAAGCAGGGCATCCCCTGCCCTGGGGGTGGCAGGAAGATCCAGGTTAAGAAGGAAAACCCTGTATACTTCAGCTTTATCAACCCTCTCACGGGCGGGTATCTCAGGGCCCTGCTGCTCATCTATCTTCCGAAGCATTTTATCTATCTGTTTGACGCGGCGGTAAAAACTTATACTGTCAAGTTGACGGTCTCCGAAACGCCTCAATATCTCCTTAAGAAGCTCACTGTCTTCTATCCCCATCCGCCTGAGCTCCCCCCGGATAAGCCTCTCCACACCTGCCAGTTCCATCCTACCCCTATCTACCTCCGCGCCGATATCGGCTGGGAGAAGAACGCGCAGTTCTTCCGGTATTGTGGCCGCCAAAGATCGTACAATCATTGATTCAACGCTAATATCGGGAAGTTTGGGAAGTTCCGGGTCCGGATGAGCGTATGCCGATACCCACGTAAGACCAAGCAGTGAGAGGGTTCTAAGGGTTCCGCGCACAGCTTTTTTAAGAATAAGTTCTGCCTGTCTTGCGCTTAGTAGGCTCAACCGGCCCCTGATACCGGCGAATACTTTCCCCAGACGCAGGGTTCCCTCAATAAAACGCTCTGAAACAGGAAGAGAATGACCTTCACTAATCATCTCGTAACTGTATCGATTTATAACCCGTTTCCCGAAATCACGGAAAGTTTTCAAATACATAAACCCCGAAGTATCCCGTTTCTCCTCCAGGGATATCCTCAGGAGAGTAAGCGGCTCAAAAGGAAGGTTACGCTGCCTCAGTTCGTTTTCAATCCACAGGAGCGTTGCGCGGGCTGTCCTGTGCGAGCGAGTATCCATCGGCTCCATTAGAAGTGTTTCGGAATGCTCCCTGTACCTTAAATTCTCCTTTGTTTCCTCTATAGCCTTTAACCATCTTCTTCCCTTATATCTCCCTTCTGCCGAAGCCAGTTTCCTGTATACCTCTATCATTCCAAGGTCAGCGATAAACTCGCCTACAGAATCATACTTGTTATGCATTTCAATCAAGTGCATTACCTCGTGCGCAAGTGTACCTATAAATATCTCGTGGGAATCCCTTTTTATGTAAGGTATCCCGTAATTCAGTCCGGCGTCGGCGTTATCGTAGTTTTCAACAAAACGGGTTTTACGCAGGATACTTCTTTTTACGCTGTCAAATTTTCTCGGTATAATGATATTATCGGGTAATATGGCCCGGTAAATCTTTAATATGGCCAGCTGGTAGAGTTTAAGAAGCTCCTCCCTGTTTTCCATAAGGAGAAGATCCTCCAGCCTTTCGGCACCCAGGATTATATCAAGGGCTTTTTCCAGGTCTCCTTCCCGGGTCTCGTACATCATAAGAAAATCGTACTTATCCTCAAGTCTCTTTTTCACCTCAGGTATCCTGTTGAGATATTCGTGTAATGAAAAAAGACAGAGAGCCTTGAGTTCAACCGGGCTCTCAGGATCCAATGCTTCAATTTCCCTTAAGAGAATCATAAAAATATCAGCAGGAATATCCTCAAATTGCAGAGAACCCAGAGTCTCATTTACTTCCTCTACTTTATCCATCAGCTCATGGCTTATATATCCGCTTCTGAGCTGCTTTATAAGAAGTTCGCGCCGGCTCCCTACAACCTCCACTTCCGGAATTTTCAAGGGCTGACTCCGGTCACGGAAACGCACCCCCGCGCTCTTTATGCCGTAAATATAATATGGTTTCCCCGGTGAAACCTCTGAACCTGTTCTATGCTCTTCTTCACTGTAGCTCTCCCCTATGCGGGGAATTATAACCTCTCCTTTAAACTCCGACTCAATGTAAGAGCTGAGAAGCTGAATTAAATAGTTGTAAACAACCTTGTCATAACCGCTATCCTGTCTTCTTGTGCCGGCAACGGCGATGAACCTCAGGCAGGAATCAAGATCCCCCGGAGTTTCCGAGAAATCCTTTAGAATTTCCATAAATTCCTCGTCAAAAAATCCACCGTTAAAGAGGTTTTTCACAATGGTGTAATCCTCAAGGACCTCCCAGGGAACCTTCTTCTCCCGGGCGAGGGCGATTAGGATATCCAGTTCGTGGCGTTTCAGATCAGTTTCAGTAAGTACTCCGTCTTTTACCGCATTTTCAAGTTCGGAACGGGTCATACTCCAGGTTTCCGGCTCTTGTCCGGGCTCCGCGCGTATTCCCATAGCGTCTGAAAGAGCATTAATGTAATAGCCCGTAAACCCATAAACTCCCGTCCACCTTAAAAGACGCAGCATAAACTCAAGAAGAGAAGTTCTACTTAAAACAGGTTTCCTCTCACGGGCCGGGTCCCCGTCATGTTTAATCCCGGAGGCTTTCTTTAGAGATACCAGGCGGGCGGTATTTCCCTCCGCCTCAAGGTACCCCCTGTTCCCACCGTAGGAGCCGAAATGGCCCACATCAACGTTTATCAGCCTTTTACCGGGAGACACCCTGATACCCGCACCCTGTTTTCGTTCGGGGGTATGGGCAAGAACCTGCGCGAAATCCAGGTTCTCTTCCGCGGGCTGAAGGTCCTCTTCATAATCAGCCCAGAATATTCCCGCATCGCCCGAACCTCCGCGGGATCTTCCGGCATCAAATATTTTGTCGCTGAAATCATTCTCGCGGAAAGCTTTACTTAGCCGTGAATTTAAGTCCCTTACTGTTTCGGAAGGACTTCTTCCCTGCGATATGTGCGGGAGAATACCGCCGTGTGAAAAAACCCGGTCCCCGGCCTCATAAGCAGCTTTAAGGCTGCCCGCCTCTATATCATTCGTAAGGTCGCGGACAAGATCCCTTAATCGGAGGTTCTCGCGTATACCCGGAAAATAGTATTCCTTATCAGCAAATATCACCCTGCAGACCTCCTGCAGGGTTTTCTGGGCTATTATTTTCTCAAGATGCTCGTTATCCCACTGCATCTGGTACTGCATGGCCCTGTACTCCCTGCGGGTTTCACGCTGTACTTCATTATAAAGCCTGCCTATATCCCTTATGTACGTATCGCCGGAACTCCCGGTAAGGTACCCGAGACCCCCGTTATAGAGCCACAACTCAAGCTGTTTATCATCACCCAGGATACCGCGTATAAACATCAGTTCGTGATTCCCAAGGAGCCTTATAACCTCCCCCCCCTGCTCCCCGGCCTGTTCCTGAAGACTCCTTATAAACTCAAGAGCCTCAGAGAAATGAGGCCCACGGTCTATCATATCACCCATCTGAACTAAGACAGCGGTTCCGCCTACCCAGTTTCCTTCAGTATCAATCAACCCGGCATCGCGGAGGCTCTGCTTAAACCCCTCAAGGTCGCCGTGTATATCACCTACAACAATATGGCGTTCTTTAATTTCAGATTCAAAAAGCTCTCCCGCATTCTGTTCTGAGCCCCTGATCCACCCCTGCTCCGCGTTTAAAGCCCTGGCCGCGTATACCTTTTCCTGACGGGTTTTTGCGCGGGTTTCTTCTGGAGTAGAATAAATTTTCTTTTCCCGGGCGGGATCTTCAGTAAGTTCATAACTGCTCCGGCCGCTTGCAATATCCCCAGCGCTCTCAAGCGCCTTTATAAGCCTTTCGTCTCTCAGGGTATTGAGCTCTTCAAGGGTTCCGGCGGAAGAGAGATCCGCCTCCCCGCCCAGCGTAACCTCAAGACGGGGCGATAAACCGAATATTACCTGCAAACGGTGAAAATCCCCCGCGGATGAGCTCTCCGCAAGGGATCCGATAAAACCCTTCAGCCCTTCTCCCTCAAGGTTTTTCTCAGAGCTGCTGAAAAGACCGCTCCCGCTTATCTGCGCCGAGACCGCTTCCGGGTTGTAAATTATAACCTTTGAGCCGCCATAGACGCGCTCAAGGGGTATCCCCAGACGGGAGCCGAGTTCAAGAAGATCCATACTCTCAAGGAGAGAGCCCTCTTCAATAAAACCCGCCGCTTCGGCCCCGGAAAGGACAGCCTTTTCTCTTAATCCCAGAGAGTCAAGACCGGGGTCACCCGATATCAGGGCTATTCGTTCCGAGACTTCTCTCCAGGCGGACTCATCAAAAGCGCGCTCCGCCTCCCCCCGGCCGGATATCCCGAGGGCCCTTCCGTCATAGTAAACCGTTACCTTGCTCCCGGCGTACTCAAAGCGAAAATAAGCCCTGGAGCCGTCCTCTGAGATCGTACTCTCAAAACTCCCCGGAAATCCGATCCAGGATCCGGAACCCCTGTTTAATATATCAAGGGCTTCCCTTACCGTCGGGGCCCTGCCCCTCTTTCTTTCACGGGCGTTTTTTATAAGCTCAGCCTGCATCCTGAGAGCAACCTGCATCGGGAAGAAATCCTCTCTGAAGAAAGAACTCACCGCAAGACGCTCGTCTATAAGCTCGTTGTAGGCAAGGATACCGTCTCCGCGCAGGAAGCGGTAGTAGGTCTCTATCATCTCGGAAGTGTGCGAGGTTACACGCGGAAGCACAACGCTGTAGGAGATTCCCTTTTCTTTTAAAAGTTCCGTCACACCGTCAGTGTGAAACCCGCCCAGGATCATCACAGAGGTGCGGTTCATCCCCGGCTCATCCGCGGCAAAGTTCTTTACAAAATACTCGTCCCTTCTCTCCGCAAGGTCGTAGAAGAGGCTCATCTCCTCCACGTACGGCGAGAGCGTATGAAGGATTCCGTCAAGACGGCTCATTTGCTGCCCGTACTCGCCTGAGAGACGACTGAAACTTTTCCTGAACCTCTCTGAGTTTTTACGGAAATACTTAAGCTCATCGCGGGTCACCTGGTTTAAGAGAAACTTCGTCATAACCTGCAGGTAATCCGAGACGAAGATAAGATCCTCTTCACTCCCGCTACGGCAGAGGGCCGAACCTATCTCCTCTATAACCCTCTGCTCCTCCCTGACTATGCGGTAGGTGTTTATACGTCTCATCTCCTCCATCGCGGAGATGTAATCTCTGAGATTTGAGTAGGCGCTCCCTGAGTTTATCTGGCGGGCTATGCTCTCATAAACAGGCTCCGGGGCCCGGAATATATCCCGGAACTTCGCAAACGGACTCATATCAACCGGGTTTATATTCCTTACAAGGTGGTCGTACTCTCTCCTCAGGCGACGCTCGTCAAGATCCGAGAGACGCTCCGAGATTTCCATATACCTGGCGTACTCCGGGGATATGCTCCTTACAGGGCGCCCGGCCTCCTCACCCCACTTGCACAGGTACCTGTGAAAAACCTCCGAAGAAAGGTTATCCTGTCGGTATAGCGCGTGGTGGGTACGGAACCTCCTTAACGACGAGGAGAGAGCCCGGTTCTCAAGCCCGCGTAAAATATCCCTTATGCTTTGGAGGTGGCGAACAGTATTCTCACGGTTATTAAGCGAGGAGAGAAGAAGATCAAGGTTGCGCTGGTAAAGCCCGGGGTTCTCTATTCCTATGAGAGGCGCTGCATCAGAGTTGAGAACACTGTAGGCCTCGGGGCCCCGGATCATACCCTTCTCCATAAAGTACTGAAGAACCCTCTCCCTTACCGTTTCGTTGGGGATTGTGGAGATTATGGAGGTATCTATCACCTCGCCGGCAGGGTCTCCCTCCATTCCTATACGTTTTATGCGCCCGCTCCTTGAGGCCGCCTCTATTATCTCCTGGATATTCTTCTGAACCTCGTAGTTGGCGTGAAGGTCCTTTATCAGCAGAACCTCAGGGGCCTGCCCCCGGGTCAGGTACTCCTCCACCACCTGTCCCAGCTCAAACGGTATATCCAGGGCCGTTTCGGGAACCGATACACTGGAGGCGTAGGAAAAGTCGGATAAGACGCTTGTAAAGAGCATCGCTCCCGTAAGCAGGGCGCTTACCAGCTTTGTATAAGTACTATTAATAAACCCTGTTAGAAAGGGCTCATTTTTTACGTTTTTTTCATAGTTTATCGTCATAATTTTTTCCAAGAAATTAATAGTGTCCCAAAGTTGTGCATAGTTCTTTAACAAGGTCATCTTATTGTTGTGTGGATAGCTGGAGTTTTAACGACTGAATAAATAAAATAAGGCTTGCCGTAACCCATAG
>SLGR01000001.1 GCA_007136585.1 Candidatus Sumerlaeota bacterium
AAAAAAAGGCGACAGGCCCTCCGCCCGTATCAAAAGCTATGAAAAAAAGCGTAAGGGCCGAGATAACCGCAAGCCCCGGGGCTTCGCCGTCCATACCGTCCATATAATTAAAGGCGTTTGTGATCCCTAAGATTCCGATGTAGGTTATAAGCGCATCAAGGAAGTACTTACCCGGGACAGAATACGGAACAACACTTACCGAGATACCGGAAATTATGACTACGGTCACGGCAGCAAACTGGATAATAAGCTTAACCGAAGCTCTTACTGTATATTTATCGTCTATAATCCCCAGGAGAAAGATTATCAGCAGCCCCCCGGCAATACCGACAATTTCTGAGCTTATTTCTCCGTAGAATATGGTTGCAAGGAGAAAACTCAGCAGCACCGCCGCTCCCCCGGTGAGCGGAACCGGCCGGGAATGAATCTTCCTTTTGTCGGGGTAATCCCTTATATCCAGTTTTTCACCCGCCCTTGCCGCCGCCTGGGTCAGAAGGAAGGCCGCGATAAAGGTAAACAGAAACAGATGCGTGTACCCCGCTCCCGTTCCACTTACGACCCCCGGAGGAGAGAGAATAAGAAGCCCGGCCCCGGCTCCCGCAGCAAGGAGGTTTAAAAATATTTTCACCCGAAAACACCCCTGTATACACCCACAGGCGCTGGCGGTATCAGTTTTCGGGTTTGTTCTGAGGGCAGGAAAGAACCTCTCAGAGCAGCCATCGGCTGCGAGAATGAGAAAACGGATGCCGGTAGAGACTGAGATATCATTTTTAGTCTTTTTTGTGAGTTTCTACTCATTGACTTTTCATAATAATTCCCGGGTCCAGTCAAGTGAAAGCCTCAGGGGAATAAACCCTTCAGAGTATTTACTCCTCCCCTGGTACCCCCTGAAAATGGCGCAGGCCTCCGCGCTTTCAAGTATAGAGAGCCCGCTTATCCTTGTCGCCTCCACCTGCGAAGAGTGCGCCCTGAGAAGCTCCTTCTTCTTTTCCCATACCCTTTCTATATTCGTAAATACCGAAGGGGTGAAATCTATTGAAGTGGGAACCTCGTAGTAAAGAACGTTCCTGGAGTACCTGGTGGCAGACTGGATATTATTTGCCAGGGCCCTGTGGTCCTGGTGCGTATCCCGGTAATAGTTGGTGAAAATAAGAACAGGGTCAAGTTCCCGGATCTTTTCCTCTAAAAACATTATAAGCTCCTTTGAGTAGGGTATATCTGTATCTTTATAATTTCCCCACCAGAGCCCGGCGGCATTCAGTACCCCGGCGCTTTTTTCCTGTTCCTTACGCCTGTTTCCCGAAACTGCGTCTCCCTCGGTCAGTACAAGCATATGTATATCAAACTTCTCTGAGAGCTTGATCAGGGTTCCCCCGCAGCCAATCTCTATGTCATCAGGGTGCGGTCCCGCGGCAAGAACAACGGGTTTCATTTATATCTCCTTCCGGGGGTCTACAAGTCCGCCGTAGGCGCTCTCGTTTCGCCCTTTTATATTATCCGCCGGCATCCCGGCGCTGCTTCCGTAACTCGCATACTTAAACTCCTTCCCTGTCAGGTCTGCGTGTACTATCTCCGGACGGCAAAGCCCCTGGGCAAGGCGCCGCCCGTGCGGGGAGAGTATCATACTGTGCCCGTAATAGTAGCTATCGCCACCGTCCCTTCCGATGAGGTTTACTCCGACAAGGTAAGCCCTGCTGTCGTATGCCCTGGCGGAGTTTGTAAGCAACCAGGTATCAAAGGACCTCAGGAAAGCCGAAGGGCGGACTATTACCTGAACCTTCTTCTTTCCCATTATCCTGGCGAGTTCCGGGAAATCCCCGTCAAAACATATCATCATCCCTATATTTCCTATATCGGTTTTATAAACCTCTACGCTATTTCCGGGAAGAGTCCATTCGGCCTCGGCCGGAAACGGGTGTATTTTGCGGTATACCCCCTTTATCTCCCCCGTAGGTTCTATAAGAACCGCAGAGTTATAGACCCTCTCATCCCCGGCGGGCTCGTAGGTTGTCCATACTACATGAACCTTATGTTTCCTGGCCGCCTCGCATATCCTTCCGGTGGTTTTCCCGGGTATCTTATCTACCAGCGCGCTGAGTTTCCGGGGGGCAAGGCCCGTGGCAAATCCGGTGGTGACGGTCTCGGGGAAGACCACGAGGTCGGCTCCGTACTCGTTAGCGCACCTCTCTATCCATCCTGCGCCCTCTTCAAGGTTGGCCTCTATATCGCATAAAGCAGGTTCAAACTGAACCCCGCATACTCTTATCCTTTTCATTTTAAATACCCTCCCGGTATATTTACAGAGGCCTTCGATACGTGCTTCAGGGAAATTTCAATTATTCCTTGTAAGTCTGTCATCATCCGAGCATATCCCTTACTATCTCCGCCGTCTCCCAGGGGACCCGGGCCACCCGCACCCCTGCTTCCTCAAGGGCTTTTATCTTTGATTCGGCCGAACCTTTTCCACCCTCAATTATAGCTCCCGCATGCCCAAGTCGTTTTCCCTCGGGAGCGCATCGCCCTGCTATAAAAGCGGCAAGCGGCTTTCCCGGAGAGTTTTCTCTGACGTACCCGGCAAGATCCTCCTCCATACCCCCGCCGATCTCACCTACTATCACGACCGCATCCGTATCGTCATCCTCTTCAAAAAGCCTGTATATGTCGGTAAAGTTTGAACCTACCACGGGGTCCCCGCCAAGTCCTACCACGGTGCTCTGGCCGTACCCCTGCCTTAAAAGGTAATGACAGATCTCTACCGTAAGGGTCCCGCTCCTTGATATCACACCCACGCGACCCTTCTCAACCGCTTCGGATGCCAGGACACCTATCTTTGACTCTCCCGGAGTCAGAATACCCGGGGTATTGGGTCCTATGACCCTCACGCCCCTGCGCCGGGCGGCGCTTATGAACCTTAGGGTATCGTGCGGGCATATCCCTTCGGTAATTACAACTATAAACCCTATCCCCGCCGCGGAAGCCTCGTCCACGGCATCCCTGGCCGCGCGGGCCGGGACAAATATCCCGCAGGCATCTATTTTATGGTTTTCGGCGGCCTCAGCTACGGTATCATACACTGGCACCCCCAGATGCACTTTTCCGCCCTTACCGGGGGTGACACCGCAGAGGACCCTGGCTCCGGAGGCGATCATCCTTTCGGCATGAAACGTCCCCTCCCTGCCTGTTATACCCGAGACCATTATACCCGTGGAAGAGTCTATCAGAACCGGCATCAGGAGCCTCCCCGGCTCAGCTCCGCCGCGCGCCGCCCCGCCTCTATATCATCTGAATATATCTCCCTGAACCCCGCCTTCTTCAGGGTCTCTACTCCTTCTTCGGCGCCTGTGCCCCTCATTGAGATAACCATAGGCACGGATACCGCCCCGCGCGCCGCGGCGGCGGCCAGTCCCTCGGCTATCACATCACATCTTGATATGCATCCGAAGAAATTCCCGAAAATAACCTTTACCGCGGGATTTGAAATGACAATATCTATCGCCTCGGAGGCTTTATGGTAAGTGCGCCCCGATACCTCAAGAAAATTAGCCGGTCTGCCTCCGAAATGAGTGAGGATGTCAAGGGTAGCCATATTCAGCCCCGCCCCGTTCCCTATGACTCCTATATTTCCGCTCAGCTGAACATACCCGAGCCCCGCGGCCCGGGCCCGGCTCTCAAGCTCGGTCTCCGATTCGTCTTTAATAAACTCGGGGAACCCGGGGGCGGCCTCGTCATATATATCAACCCTGGCATCGGCTGCTATAACCTCTCCTGATGAAGTTACCGCAAGAGGGTTTATCTCGGCCAGCCGGCACTCAAATTTAATAAAAAGTTCGTACAGCTTTATGGCGGTATCGGTTATCTGCTCCGCCTCTGCGGCCTCAAAACCCGCCTCTTTTACAGCCGAAGAGGCTCTCTCCGGGCTGAACCCTTCAAGGATATCAATTCTTTTTCTTATGACCAGGGACGGGCTTCTTGCGGCAAGCTCCTCTATATCCACCCCGCCTTCCGCGGATAAGATGAAAAGAATATCGCCCCGGAGGCGGTCAATCCCGAACCCGGTGTAAACCTCCCGCCTTATATCAAGTTTTTTCTCTATGAGAAGCTTCTTTACCGGAAACCCCTTTACTGCTGAACCAAGAAGCCCGGAGACCTTTTCCAGGTACTCTTCTTCCGTGGAAGCCGTTTTTATACCCCCGGCTTTTCCGCGACCCCCTGTAAGGACCTGGGCCTTGATGACAGCCGGAGAGTTCTCCCTGAAGAATTCAAGCCCCTCACCGGGAGATGATATGACCCTGTAAGGAGATACGGGAATCCCGAACTCTCTGAAAATCTTTTTAGCCTCGTATTCGAAGAGTTTCATATCAGCTCCCTGATTTTAATGTCAGAAGCCGCCCCGGCTCTCTTACTGCGAGGCCGCTCTCTCTGACGTTCCGCTATTACATGAATTATAATATAAAAATAAGAAACCCCGTCAATAAGGAAGGAATAAAACCGGGAAAAACTCAGAACCTTATGCGCTGCTCCAGTCCCAGGTAGAACCTTCTTTCCTCGTCAACAGAACCTTTTAGAAACTGGCTTCCCTGCAGACGATAGAGCATATCAAGTTCGTTATGCAGCCTCAGTCCCCTGTCAAATTCCATATAATACCCCATATAGAACCTGTCGGTAAAATGCCTGCCCAGCTGAACCCCGGCTCCCTCCAGGAGATACATATCGCTCTCCGCGTCTTCGGAAACCCTTACATCCACCCTGGCTACATCCACAAGGTCCATCCTTCCCAGTAAGCTTTTTACAAGAGGCGAGGTGAGGTTTGCGTCTATCGCCCGGAGCAGTTCCCGTCTCATTACATGAACCCTTTCCTCCTGGGTGAGTTCTCTCAACCCCGTTCCGGATATGACAGCCTCCATGGCTTCCCTTGAATCTGTTCGGTCGGCAAACCTGCCCGAACTGAATACAGGGCGTATATCCGCGACTCTGCTTCTAGGTATGGAAAGTTCTATAAGGTCCTCTACTCTATCGCCGTCTATAGTCCTCTCCATCTCCGCGGAGGCCGAGGCGGTTATATGTTCAACGGAGTCATCAAAAACAAGGACCGCCTGTTCAATGGAAAAATCCCTGTTTAAATAGGTAACATTCCCCTGGGAGGAACTGATCTCTCCGTTTACCAGGAGACTTCCGGCGCGGTCAACCCTGAAGTTCAACGCTCCGTCCAGACGTATCCGGGCGAAAGTATTCTCGTACCAGACAGACTCCCCGGCTATGAGGTTCAGATCCATAAGCAGGTCAAAAGGCAGAGAGGGGGGCGGTGCGGAACGCGGTCCCATTGCAGGGGGATAGGTAAAATGAGTATCGTAAAGAGTCACGTCACCTTTAACGGTTACGGCTCCCGACTCGTCATTTGTTATACTGACGTCAAACCGAGGCTCTCCGCTGGAGGGAAGTGTAAGGAGGCGTCCGAAGAGTGTGCTCTGGGGAATATCCAGGTACGGGACCTTTACCAGCACCCCCTTCTCAGGCGTTTTAAGTTCAATATTTATATCAACAGGGCGCCGGGAAAAATCCGCGTAACCGCTCCCTGTAACCCTGCCGGGAAGCCAAAGGGCCTCAAGCTCAGAGACCTTTACTATGCTCCCCTCTGCCTCAATTACGCAGTTTATTGAGGAGATCCTGTCAAAGAGGGTCTTCCCGGAGAGATACCCTTCCTCCAGTGCGGCGCGCCCCGATATATCTGGGGATTCAAGGCTCCCTTCAGCCCTGAAGCTTCCGGTAAAATACCCGCCGGCATCTTCAAACTCTTCTCCAAGCTCCTTCAGAAGCCCGAGAGAAAGACGTCTCACATCCACATCAAGGTCTAACTTCCGCCCTATATCACCGGAGACCTCCAGATCTATGAGGTTTTCCCTGTAAAGAGAGAGCCGGTCTACTGATATTTTTCCGTCACGGTATGTTAAATCGGCCTTTGCCGATCCGGTGCCGGCTCCGCCCAGAAACCCGTTCCGCACACGGACTGAGGCCGACCCCCGGGGATCCTTGAAGCTTCCTCTTACCCGTACATCAAAATCCGACTCGCCGGAATAATCAAAATCAATATCAGCGGCGGAGAGGACCTTGCCTATATCAACCCCTTCCGACCGGATATCCACCCGGATATCCTCTTCTGAGATAAAACCGCGCCCTGAGAGGGTCTTTCCGGGGAGATCAAGTTTAAGTTCCTCAACCCTGACCCCGTCTTCCGTAAAAGAAGCTGATAGAAGAGGTCCCCTCTCGAAATCAAGGGTAAGAGTTGTCCCGGAGTACCCTATTTTAAAGGGCCTGCTTATACTCAGGCGGTTAAAGAGCATCCCCGACGGAGTAAACTCTGCCGTTATATTTCCCGGCTCCGGGTTGTACTCCCCTGAAACCTTACCCCGACCAAGGAGCGCCGAAGGTCCGACCCGCAGGTTATTCATAAAAACCTCACCCTCAAACGATACCCCCCCGCCGGGAATACCCGCTACCCGGCCGGAGTTAACCGCAAGACTCCCGGCTTCCGTCTTAACCAGCAGATCCCGGATGGAGGTCATCTCGTCTTTATGAGTAAAGCTTCCGGAAACCTCCCTTAATTTAAGCCCCTCAAGTTCAAGGTTCTCCCCTTTTACATCCGCCTCTAAAACAGGGTTTTCAGGTGACCCGGATGCCGTAATATCAGCGTTGAGACTTCCATCCTTAAAGGGGTGGTTCAGGTAACCGAGAGATGTAAGACCGAAACCCGAAACTGAGACTGTCATACTTATATCATCGGGAGTTATACTTCCGGAAGCGGTCACCGTTCCTCCTCCGGATTTTCCCTCAAATTCAAGTACCCTGAGACTCCGTCCCTGCACCTCCACCCCGAAATCAGCGTTTGTATCAACCCCGTACAGGTTCCCCTCTTCCAGACCTCCGCGGAAATAAAGAAGAGGGTTTTCCCGCACACCCATAATCTTAAGCTGCCCGGATAATCTACCCCCGGCATCCGCGCCCGGACCCACAAGCTCCAGAAGCCCTCCCGCTTCAAAATCATTAAAACTAATCTCGCCTTCAACCCTTCCCCCCTCGGAACGTTCCGCGGCTATCTCTCCGGAGAAACTCCCAGGGGCCTCCACCTTTATCCTTCTCTCAGAAGAGGTGAAATTACCCTCTGCCCGAAAGGAGGACCATTTCCTTCCGTTTATGGAACCTCCTTCAGCTTTCGCAAGAAACCCGTACCCTTCCCCTGTATCTCTGGAAGTGAAACTCCCCTGAAGGTCTATCCTCCTACCCTTGAGAGGGTAGGAGTCAAACCCGCCGGTTATTTTCTGAGAGGGATATAATTCCCCGGTGGCGGTCAGGGCGCCTCCGTCGGAGGTAAGCTCAAAGTTTTCAATCGTCCACTTACCATTATCTCCCGAGATTTCCGCGGAAAAATCACCCAGGTTAATCTCTGCAGCCGCGAGACCTATGCACTCAAAACTCCCTTTCCCCTCCCCCGAATTATGGGAGAAAAACCCCCAGACGTCTCCGGAATACCCCTCTGAATCTCTTCCGGTCAGGGCCATAAGTTTCTTTACAGGCGCCGCAGAGACCGCAACCGTGGAATCGGTAACAGTAAACCCCTGAGGAAAAACGGCAAACCCCGCGGATATATCAAGATAGGATCCTACTTTCAGGTCCCGCACTTTTCCTATTATATCGCCGCCGTAGAAATCAGCACCGGCCGAAGCCGAAAATCCGAACTGCTCCCCGCCGATATAAACCTCTTCTCCGTTTACAGCCAGGGCGGTTTCAACTTTCTCTTCCGCGGAAACCGCTTCAAATGAAAAGTCCACCCTGCCGGAAGCATCCGGGTAAAGGGCAAAGACCTCCGGGATATCAAGCAGGTCAATATCACGGGCCTCGGCAGATAACTCAAAACTTTTTCCGGGGGAGAGTCTGCCGCCTATCT
>SLGR01000053.1 GCA_007136585.1 Candidatus Sumerlaeota bacterium
ATATCTGCTTTAAATCCTCGTACCTCGGAAGGTTTCCTATGGGCGTGCTTACCGCGCCTACCTCTCCGTTTGCCCTCTTTGCCATCCACCTGTACCAGGCTATGGTGTCTTCCCGGGCGGCCACGGGCTGCCCGGCGCTGTCCTGCAGAAAATAATTTACGCCGAAAACAGCCGGGATATCATCCAGCTTATTTCCGAACTCAAGGTAATTGCTTATATACCTTCCCAGCGGGACCGACATAAAGTCAATATTTGAGAATGGGCTTATCTTCCTCTGCCCTTCGGCCCCTATTGTCTGGGCCGTTGTGAGAGATTCTATGGAAGCCCCTACCATAACCCCGTGCTCCCAGTCAAAGGCCTCATAGACAAGCGGCATGGTATCAGCGTCCCGCCCCCCGTAAACAAGCATCGAGACCTCGTGCCCTTCGGAGCGATCCCATTCGGGATGCCTGTTTGCAAACTCGTCAAGCGAAGCGGTAAACCTGGAGTTCTTGTTAGAAGGAGCCCCGGTCTCTCCCCTGACCCAGTTTTCGCTTGCGTAATTTATACCTCTTTCAGGGAGCTCTCCGTCCTTTCCGGTCCAGTAGGGCATCCCGTCTTCGCCTTTAAGTATATTTGAGAATATTATCTCCTCTCCATCCTGCAGGGCGTTCCATATCATCGGGTCGTCATCGCTGTTTATTCCGTCTATTATCCCGAAAATACCCGCTTCTGTGTTTACGCCCATCGCACGGACCCGCCCGTCGGCGCCTTCCACCGCCCTTATATAAGCCAGGTCGTCTCCAATCAGGCGGCCGCCTTTAAGCATAGCCGTAGAAGTTTTTCCGCACCCGGACTCAAAAGCACCCAGCACAGTAAGTTCTTCACCGGAATGTTCCAGGTTCATAGTGAACATATGCTCGGCAAGCCAGCCTTCATCTACCGCATATTTTATAGCCAGCCTGTGGGCCAGTTTTTTGAGTCCCAGCGAGTTACCTGCGTACTGTGTATTCATGCTGTAGACGGTATCGGCATCAAGGTCTATGTAGACTCTCCTGTCATCAAGGTTCTTTGTGGTATTTCTTTCGTCAAGCTCTCCGGCAGAATGGACGAACCTCAGGAACCTGTCAAGTTCCTCGCCCCTTCTTACAAACTCCTCGTACCCCTGCCTGTAAAGGAGCGAGGCGCTTCTAACCACGTAATAGGAGTCGGTTACCTGCACTACAGGGATGCCGAAATCCGAATCCGCGGGCCCAAGTGTTGCGAAATGCACAAGGAGTTCTTTCCCGTCCATTATCCCTGAGCTGATCCGGCTTATCTCATCAAGCCCCTCATTTCTTTCAAGGGTATTGAAAGCCCCAAGGGTATCCAGCCTGTCAGCGGGAAGAAGAAGCCGCGTATTCTTATTATCCCGAGCCTGATCGCCTGTATTATCAAAATGCACCGTATGACCCTCACGGGCAAGCTCTATCTCCTCTCCGAGCTCTATAGATCTTCTTCTAAGATACTCCGCATCCTCGGAACTCCCGGTGTTTATGAAAACGCCGGAAGGGCCCATCTGGTTTATCTTATTGTAAAGGAACTCGTATACACCCGGAGACTGTATCCTTTTAAGTTTTCTGAACTCCGATTCGGGAAGAATCTGCTTTAAAGCCTCCCTGGGAGAAAGTTCAGTCTGCGAGTACTTTAAGAACTCATCATATGTTAAATTCTCACGGATCCCCTGGTAGGCGGAAGGATGCCTGGATATATCCGGAAAATAATCGCTATCCTGAGTAAGCCCCCCGCAGTTTACTATAACCACCCGGCCGTCTTTGGTTAACCCGTAATTCTCTCTCCAGGATATATCGCTGTCAAGTATTCCCCTGCTCCACATATTACGGTTAAGCTCTACAAAGGCCCGGGCGGCCGCCTGCTGGTCATCCGCCATACTGAGTGACGTGACCTTATCCTGAACTATAACCAGCGGGTATTCATTGATCTTGCCGTCAATATTAAGCTCCGCGTCACTGAGAATTGTAAACGGCGCGGTCATCCCTTCAAGATTTTCCAGGGCCAGTCTGTAACCTTGAATAACTTCTTCGGCAAGACTCCGGCTTGTGTAAACTTTCACGACTTTTCCGGGAAGGGTCTCACTGTCTTGGTAAGTTTCCACCACGGGATAAGTTATGGCATGTTCGGATCTCCGGGGCTCAAGGGAATCAAGAGAAGCGATTTTAAGAGTTTCCCTAAGAGTTTCTTCAGCATAAGGTGATTTAACTTCCCCGGAAACATCTGCGCTCTCATACACTTCCTGCCTTCTTCTCCTGTCTTCCTGGCGTTTTATACTCAGGTACCGGGCCTCGGCAAGCTCGTTCATCTTGAACGAGTAGCTCATCTCGTTATCGTACCCCACAAGCATCCTGAATGTATCAGGGGACACCTGTCTTATGAAATCCGTGTATATTATTGAGCCTGTACGCTGGCCGCTTATGGTATCCTTCCACAGGTGACGACCGTCTTTATGGCTCTCAGTTCCGAATACCTGAAGCACGTCCGGAAACTCCATACCTATACGCGTAATATAGTTAAGGAACGTCTCCGAAGTTACCGCGTACGGAAGCTGTATCTTGAAATCAAATACCGACCCCCCCACTATATCAACCTCGCCGTCCTTTAATCCGGTCGGGGTCCGCGCAGCCGTAAAAAGGGCGTTTATGTCAAGATGCTGTTTTACACCCTTGGCCGCTCCCGTGGATTTCGGGAAAAGGTGTCCGTAAGTGTGTTTCGAGTCTCCGCCCGTGTACATATGAAAGGTAGTTCCCACAAGCGATATGCGCTCCACTCCAAACCCGAACATCGAGGAAAGCATCAGCGACAGGTATGAAGCGCCGTTGGTGCTGCACGAGGTCGGCGTAAGGTAGCTGGCTCCCCTTTCCTTCACAAAAGGAAGCTTGTGAAGCATCCACCTGCCGAGAAAATGTATACCTCCGCTCAGGGGAAGCAGAAGTTTCTTGGATATCTGCGCCTTCAGATACTCAAAATACGCTCCTTCTTCGGGAAGGCGGATCTCCTCCACCTGCCTCAGGAACTCCCTAAGACGTTCAAGCTCGCTGGCGGCGTCAAGTTTATCGGAACCCGATTCCAGGGCTTCCACCCCCGCAAGCTCCCATACGGTCGGACCGCTGAGCTTTGTGCCGGAGGACTCTATGGTCCCGTCACCTATCTCAACCCCGCCGGGAGTAGCGTCGGTGAGCTTCCCGAAATAGTACAGCTCTCCAGAGTCGGATACAAGAAACGGGCGGGGAATATTATCCTGCTCAACCCCAGCCTCTATCAGCCCCTCCGAAAACTCCGAGACCGCCGTAACGTATATTACCCCCGTTTCCTGGCCGTCAAGCAGTATCCTCACGGGATAGACGCTCTCAATTTGTTCCTCAACACGGTAATCCTGCTGCGCCTTAAGAACGCTCCGGCCTGCTGTAAACTCCAGACGCCCCGAATCTATAAGCCCGGCTATTGTCTCGCGCCCGGTCTCCGTATCCAAGTCAAGACGGGAGGTCCTTATCACCTCATCCGAGAACATCTTACGCGCAAGATCCGCCGCAGCCTCCAGCCTCCCGGATTCCGTATCTCCCGCTACCCTGCGGGTCCTTACCATGTAACGCCCGTAATAACCTTCCTCACCGCTGTTTATATCAGAGGCCATACGCAGTGCAAGACCCAGCGTGCCTATACGCCCGGTCCCGTCAAAGGCCTCAAGGGGCTTTTCTGAAGGAAGAACATCAACAGGGTCCGATACCTTAAGATGACGGAAACCCTTTATGAAATTGTCCCGGCTAAGTATCTCCGAAAGCTGAAGTATATCGTAAGCCCAGCTCTCCTGACCGTACTCACTGTACAGCCCCTCCAAACGGGCCCTCTCACCCGGGCTGAGTTCCGCCCCCGCCGCCTCAAGCCGACCTATCACTTCATCAGCGGAGGCCCCGTTAAGCTCCAGCGCGTCGGAAGCCCGCGAGGCGGCGTTCAGGCGCTGCGCGTAACGCCCCAGTTCAAGACGGATAGGCTCAAATACCGCAGCGTCTCCAAACTGCTCAGCTGCAAGAGCCTCAAGATAACTGAACGCGCCGTGATAAAAACCCGCTATCTCATCCAGCAGAAGCTCATCCTCCAAAGCTCTCCCGGCGGAACCGTCATGACGCGGTACCGCAAGAATGTATAATAGAAAGGATATCTGCTGCAGCGTGTTCAGGCTCCCGAAAAAGCTTTCCAGGTTCTCCCCGAATCCCGCCGTCGCCTCTCCCATATCCTTCTCCGATATGAAAAGCCCGAGATCACTGTCCAGCCTTATACCTTCCGAATCTATCAGCTCAGCAGGGTCTATAAGGGAAACAATATCCCTTAAATCACCGGCACGCCGGGTTTCACCGCGCTGAAACTCCTCAAATAGAAGGTTCCCGTAATGCCCCAGGGCTCCCAGCGCGGTAGAAGTGTCTTCCGCGCTGAAGCCGCTCCAGTCCGTATCCGGGATAAGTACCGGAGGAAGCTCCCGGTCAAGAAGTGTGTTCAGGTGCTCAAGGTCATCATAACCGTCATTCACCCAATAATGTGTATGAATAAGAAGATCGCCTTTGCCGGTCTCTACAGCAACCGCCGAAGACAGGTCAAGCGCTATGAGGCCCATATCCGAGGGATCTATTTCACTTGACCTGCGCTGGTCTTCTATTACTGATACCAGAACCTCTTCGCCGAACTCCTTGCCGAGATGCACCCAGGCATTGTCATATACATTCCCCAGGTGTTTTATAACCGCCTCGGTAACTTTCTTCTCGTCACCGTCTGCCTTTTCTATCTCTCTTTTTAAACCGCGGGGAAGATTATCCCTTGAAATAACCGTAGGAACTACAACATAAGCGGTATCCTTGTCCATCCCTTCCGGAATCTCCGCATAGTATCCGGCTCCCCTTCTAAGGTCAAGCGCCGCCTCCATATTATACTCATCAACGGAAGTATCCTTCCTCAGCGTTGAGAAGGCCGGGAGAACCTTTCCTCCCGGAAAGGCGCTATTTAAAAGACCGGCCATTTCCTCGTAGGCCCTGCGGGTGACAAGGGAACGGATTTCGTTCTTTAACTCAAAAATCCTGACCTGACCGGGTTCAGCATATTCAAGGTATTCGTGGAATGATTTGCTGCTGCGGGAAAGCGAGTTATGAGCAATAAAGGCCATAAACTCCCCATGTATCGCGGAATCTGTGTTATTAAAGGCGTTGTACTCATTAAGCTCGTGGCGGGCAAGGGCGCGGAGATAATCTTCCGCAGACTCAAAACCCGCAGGGGGACCGCGCAGGTTATGCAGCGCCTCAAGAACAAGACGGTGAACTATAAGAACATTCTCCCCGGAAACTTCGTCAGTTCCGACAGTTGCCAAGCCGTATATATCATCAGAAGCAAATACAAGGTTATCAGCCTGGACGCTTACCCGTGCGCCGAGGCCGCTTTCAGACTCAAGGATTTCCAGCATCGGACTCATATATTCAGGTTCGCTCCCCTTTCTGAGAAGCGCCGCGTCATCAGTTCCCCTTAAGAGGGCCTCAAGGACGTTTTTCGTCACGCCGTAAAGCGATTCGTGCAACTCTATAATCATACTGGAAGTGGGATGGGAAACTTTAAGTATCTCAATGGCTCTCTTAATAAGCTCACCTACCCTCTCGCCGAAAGAGACGGGATCCGTAATTCCCAGAAGCCTCTTGCCTGCCTCCTCGACCCCGTTCAGTCTTTCCGGGGTGGAGGCTTCCATATAAAGCCTGGCGACATCCTCCGTGCCCGAGAGCCTTATAAGAAACCAACTCTCGTCTTCAAAAACCACTTTAAGCCCGTCCAGCGTAAGAACCTGTTTTACGCCCTGTTCAATCCCGTAACTCTCAAGTATCTCCCGGGCTTTCTCAATCTTTCCGGCTTCATCTGTTATCCCGCCTACGCTGTCTATAAGCTCCTGGGTTCCCTTTTTAAGTTCCGGAGTAAGCTCAACGCTGCTCCTGTCCCAGTAGAATTTTCCGGTTTTAGCTTCAATTTCCGCCAGGTACTCCGAGAGTGTCTTTCCGGTCTCGGCCATTATCCAGAGCCCGAGGATACCCATTGCTATCCCGTCATCCCAGGATTCCGAGAAAATACCGGCCATTACGTGGGCACTCTCCTCGCCGCCGACAAGAACATTCTCCCCTCTCTCCTGCAGTTCAAGCGCGTGTTCAACAACCCATTTGAAACCTACAGCTTTTTCGTAGACATTTTCTCCGATAAGCTCACCGACCGCGTTTGCGAAATTGCTGGTTCCGACGGATTTTACGATATCACCGCTGTACCCCTGCTCGTGAAGAAAGTAGGCAAGGATCCCCAGAAACTGGTTTGAAGCTACCTCGGTTCCGTCCGTCTCCCTGAACCCGAATCTGTCGGCGTCTCCGTCTGCGGCTATACCAAGGCCCCTCAGCCCTTCTACGTTCAGCCTGCCCATTTCCTCAAGGAGCAGTGAAAGGCTCCCGGGCTCCGTGGGGTTGGGGGCTCCGTTTACAAGCGAGAACTCCGGATCGGTGTTATCCGTGTTTATTATTGTAAAGAAATCCCTTCCGGCCTCATCGGCTATCCTTGTAAAAAGACGGTTCATGTATTCAGAGCCCGTTCCCTGCATCGGATCAAGGACAGTATTAAAATCCGTATTGCTCCTTATGAACTCAACTATAGTTTCCCAGGCGCCTGCGTCTTTTAAACCCGGTATGATATAACCGTCAATATAACGGTCCAGGACATCACTTAACGGCATCTCATTTATAACCCCGGCCTCAACGGCGGAATCATAATCAACCGTTCTGTACCTTTCGGCCCTGTTGGCATGCCCGGCTATAACAGATGTAACCTCATCAGGGGCCGGCCCACCGTGTTCCGGAGAAAACTTGATCCCGTTATCCATGAACTTGTTGTGGCTGGCCGTAAAGTTTATGACGCCTATAGCATTCTCATCGGAGTTTGCCAGGTACCCCAGAACAGGCGAGGGAGTGGGTTCTTCCTTAATTATCCGCACGTTTATCCCGTTTCCGGCAAGTATCCTGGCGGTCTCAAGGACGTTCTCCCTGTTGTTGTACCTCGGGTCATACCCTACTACAACATAACTCTTCTCAAGAACCTCCGAGGGGGTTTCAGATGTAAGGTATGAGGCTATACCCTGCACGGCCCGGCGGATATTGGGCATATGAAAATCGCCTTCCCCGGGACGGTCAAGGACCTGCTCCATGATCTGCCTTATCTTTGACCTCCACCCGGATGTGCCGAACTTTATACTGACCCCGGTTTCTTCAAGATTCGTTTCCGTCACACTTACTCCCGGAGCAACCTCGGTAATTTCGGGGGTCTCCTCTTCCGCCGGGGCTGTTTCTTCTCTGGTTTCCGGCTCTATTATTCTGAAAACCCTGCTTAAAAGAGCGCCGGCTATACTTGAAGCTCCGAGCCAGGCCGAAGCCATACCCATCGGTTCCGTTACAGCAGGTGAGATATCAAAGAAGATAGTGCCATAAAAGTACACGGTAAAGAAAACAGTGGCGTAAACAAAGAGGGAATTCGCTATAGCTCCGATTGTCTCTCCTATGTCCCTATAAGTGACCGCCGGTTTTTCGCGAAGTCTCAATAAATTATCTATAAGATGAACCGGCAGAAACCAGCGCCCAAAAAAAGCTGTGACCGGGTTCATTCCCCGGAGAGAAAATTCATGAGAAACTTTTATCTGCTCCCATACGGATAATTGAGTTGATTCGGGATCAGCCTCTTCCACGGCGCTCCGATCCTGGGGAACAAATCGACTTGCGGCGCGCCTCACCAGACCTCTCTCAGCCGGGGAAGCCTCCGTTACATCCTCTCGTTGGAAGAACCTCTCACCCTCGGCAGGGTCCGCAAGGCTGAGCTCCC
>SLGR01000052.1 GCA_007136585.1 Candidatus Sumerlaeota bacterium
CGGCCTCCTCCTTAAATTCCTTAGTGTACTGTTGATTTGGCAGTCTTTCCATTTTTTTACACCTCCTTCTTTCGTGCCTTCATTTTATGAATTCGGTGTCCGTTAAATCAATCATATACCAAAAACAACACGGATTATCTCAACATACTTACTCTGGAAGACCCGGTTGAGCATCTTCACCAGAGTAAAAAATGTCTCATAAACCAGCGTGAGATAAACAGGAACTCCCGCAGCTTCAGCCGGGCTCTCCGCTCAGCTCTGAGGGAGGATCCGGATATAATACTTATAGGTGAGATGCGGGACCTTGAGACCATAAGGCTTGCCCTCACGGCGGCTGAGACCGGGCACCTTGTCCTTGCCACACTTCATACAAGCAGCGCCTCCCAGTCTGTGGACAGAATAATAGATGTTTTCCCGGCTGCGGAAAAAAGCATGGTAAGGTTCATGCTGGCCGAGTCCCTGCGGGCCGTAGTCTCACAGACTCTTATAAAAAAGAACGGCGGCGGCCGGGTTGCCGCGCTTGAGGTAATGATAGCAACCCCCGCAGTTAAGAACCTCATCCGGGAGGAAAAGATATCACAGCTCTACTCTACTATGCAGCTATCTAGAGAAGAGGGTATGCAGACGCTGGAGCAGCACCTTGAAGAACTGGTAAAAAGCGGAATTGTAAGCCCTGAAAAAGCCAGCGCCAGGGCGCTGAACAGGAAAGCCCTCAGGCTTAACGGCGATTAAGGCGCTGCGGCTAACTTAGTTCAGGTTTTTCCCGCACCCGGGACAGAAATCATATTCCTCGTCAGGTACATGGAACCCGCAGTTTCCGCAGGTCTCGGGAACCGGACCGAGTTCAACTATGAGCTCCCCTTCCTTAACCGGTACCATTTTTTTATCTTTCTTGTAATCGGCTGATTTAAGGACCTTCAGAACTACCCCGTCAACACCGGCGCAGACAGCCTTCTCCTGCTTCATTATGGTAACGTTGAATATCTCCTGCCCTTTCTTTACGATCATCCCGGGATGAACGTACATGGCCCAGAGTTCCCCGTTGCAGGGGGAACCGGCGTGGTAAATATTACCGGGGTCGGACATAACAGCACTCTCCGCGGCTGACGCAGAGGCCTCTGAAGTCTTTACCTGGCAGGAGAAGGCCTCTCCGTCAAGATTGTATCTTACCACCTGGTATCCCCTTTCATCCGGACCTTCAACCGCAAGAAGCCTCATAAGATGCGGTTTCCCCTTACTGTCGGAGAACCTGAGTTCTTCACCCGCAGGAAGCCCTTCGAACCATACATCTACCGGCAGGTTGTTCGGATCGCCGTACTTTTCTTTAAACCGTATGGTCTTAAGCGCGTCACCCGGATGGTTGAGGTATATAACAAGTTCTTCATCCGTATGTTTCCTGGAAAGCTGCCCGTCAAGCTGTTTTTTCTCTTCCGCTATATCTATATCTTCCAGGTTTATAAGGGGAGACTCCTCTGTCCTTCTTTCCAGGGCGTGCCTGTACTTGTCCCCGAAAGCGCTCTCGTATACCCAGTCCGGGGGGAAACCCAGCGGAAGCCGCCCGAACTTCCCAGTAAGAAGGTTCCGGAAAGCGTCGTTCGAGTCCCGGTAGATCATCAGCCGCTCCCTCTTAACTTCCTCCCCCAGCTCTTCTTCCCGGGAGTTTATGACCTTCTCCAGGGTCTCAAGCATAAACTCAACCTCTCCTATATCCCCCCTCTTATAGGCCGAGGTTACGGCAAGAAAAGCAGTGTTCCAGGTGATCTGGGATCCCGGGGTGACGTCGTGATAGCGGACTACCTGCCTGGTAAGGGACAGAAACCTCAGAATATACGGAAGGAGGTGAATATACCCCTGTTTCAAGGCCCCTTCCTGCGAAGATGAGGTGGCACCCCCGGGCATTCCGTGATGCACTACGTCATGATCCGTCCCCTTGAACCAGGGGGCGGCGTACCGGTCAAAGTAGGGCATTATCTGCTTGAGAAGAAAGTTGCAGTGACGGATCATATCCTTATTAAGGTTTGTTTTGAGCCCCAGTTCCCCCTCAATATAAGCGGCTGTGGCAAGGACGTCACCCTGCCCGTACCAGCGAACCGCCGCCCCCAGCCCGGTATCCACGATATTTACCCCGGCCCCGGCGGCTGCCCCCACAGCGGGGACAAAGAGCCCGTCCGTATAATGGCGGTGGTAATGAAGTATAAGCCCGGGGTATTTCTTCCGTATAGCTGTGACCAGCTCCCTCATAAACCGCGGCGGGCACATACCCGCCATATCCTTCAGCCCCAGTATGAACTCCTTCTGGCATTTCTTCTCATCCAGTCCCGTTATATCCGATACCATTGAGACTATATCATCGGCTACCTTTAAATAGTGGGGAACATCAAAACCCCGGGCCCAGGAAAGTGATATCGCCGGCTCAAATATATTATTCTCAGAACTCAGAACCACCTCCGCCGTGGGTCTCATATTCTCCACATGGTTAAGAAAATCAAAACACCTCACGATATCATAATGACGGCAGATCATATTTCCTGTCAGCTCCATAAGGTTGCGCGGCTGCGGCTTGTATCCAAGTATATTGGTTGACCTGACAAGTATCTGTTTGGGGGTGCGGGGCGCGAAATGGTTCCATTCCTGGGCTTCCGTGAAAGGATAGGTCATATTGGCAAGCATAGCCACATGAAAATGAGCCCCTCCCCCGTTCTCTATGGAAAAGAAACCGCACCTGTCCATAAGAGGCCCCACCAGTCTGTCCTCCCCCAGCCTGAACCGGTTCCCGCTGTTTGACTGGGTCACATCCCGGGCCGTGGTATCGGTAAAATGGACGAAATCCGATTCCCTTAGGTACTCAAGGAGGAGTTTCTTATTCATCCGGGGGTACTTATCTCCTGAATCGTCATCGCGGTCGGAAGGCATAACGGGGCTGAACCTCCCTACCCTCTTATCGCAGGGGCCCCGGTACGGACCAAGGTGTACATAAGGGTTGTACCCGTGAGCGCTTATCTCCGCCACAAGACGCGAGAGGCGCAGCGCCTCCGGCTCCACATCCCTGTAGTGCATAAGCTCCGGGGCCGATTCTATGAATTTCGTATCGTAATTCCCCTCCCTGAAATCAGGGTGGCTTATTATTTTTTTGTGAAAGTTGATGGTGGTCTTGACCCCCGATACGATATACTCGTTAAGGGCCCTTTCCGTTATCCCCAAGACCTTATCCCAGCTCCGCCCGTATGATATCAGAAGCGCCGCAGCCGAATCGTATGCCGGGGGGAACTCGTACCCCGCGGTTATACAGGAATCCAGGCGCACCCCCGGGCCCGCGGGGGATATATACCTGGTTATCCTCCCGGAGTTGGGTGAAAAGTCATCCTGCGGATCCTCGCAGTTTATCCTAAGCTGGAGCGCGCTGTGAAACGGTTTTGTATTCTCTTTGGTAATACGGAGCTCCGCCCCGAAAGCTACCGCTGTCTGTTCCTCCACCAAGTCAACCCCGTAACGGCACTCGGTTATCCCGTGCTCAACCTGGAGCCTGGTATTAACCTCTATCAGATAGGGGTTCCCGCTGCTGTCAACAAGGAACTCCACCGTACCCAGCGAGTGGTATCCGGCCTCCTTTACAAGTTTTATGGAGTACTCCTTGAGTTTAGCCCTGAGCTCCGGGGTTATACCCGGCCACGGAGAGGGTGTTATCTCCACCAGTTTCTGGTGGTTCCGCTGGACGGAACAGTCCCTTTCGTCAAAAGCAAATACGTTCCCGTACATATCCGCTATTACCTGTATCTCTATATGATGGACCCCCTTAAGAAGGCGCTCTACGTATATTCCCGGGTTTCCAAAAGATGACTGCGCAAGCATTGAGGCCTTGCTGAAGGCGCTCTCAAGCTGCCCCTCCTCGTATACCTCGTATATCCCCCGGCCTCCGCCTCCCCCCTCGGCCTTCAGCATTACAGGCAGCCCTATCTCCAGGGCGGCCTGACGGGCCTCTTCAGGCTCCACGGCCCCTTCGGTCCCCGGGACGACCGGGACGCCGGCTTTCTCAGCCAGCCGTCTGGCGCTGACCTTGTTCCCGAGCTTCTTCATCGGACCGGAGGGAGGCCCTATGAATATCATCCCGGCCCGGCGGCATTTTTCCGGGAAATTGTAATCCTCGGCGGCAAACCCCCATCCCGGGTGAATGGCGTCTATCTTATTTGCCCGGGCCATCTCAACTATCCTGTCTATATCAAGGTACGCGTTGGGGTTTTCTCCCAGAAGCATAAGTTCCTGAGCCCCGGTCGTAAACGGCGCGGTCATATCTATATCGGTAACCGTAAGGACAGGAACGGCGTGAAAGACATCCCGCATTGACCTTATTATCCGCCGCGCGGGGATCCCCCTGTTAGCTATAAGGATCCTCTTTCCCTTTAACTCTTTCTTTACCTCTTCAAAACTTTTCTTATTCATTCTTTAATCTTTCCTTTCACTCTCTCTCGGGGGTATATTCCGGAAGCCCGTGCGCTTTTTCCGGACCGGCCGATATGATCTCAGCAGAGGTAAGTACCCGCTGAGCGCCGCCGGAGAGAACCCTGAGCCCTCCCCCGGTGTCCAGCCCGGAATGGAACCCGGCAATAATCTCCCCTGACGGCAGGAGCAGTCTCAGTTTTTTACCGTAAAACTCAAGGCGCGGACCCAGCATCCGGGTAAACTCTTCCGCACTCATTTTATCAACCGTATCATAATACATTTTTTTAAAATCCTTAACAAGAAACTCCCAGAGCGCGGCCGGAGGGACCCTGTCTCCGCCCTCAGAGGTCAGGTTTCCGGGAGGAAGAAACCCCCTTCCGGAAGGTTCAGGGCCGGGGGACGAGTTAAGATTTATGCCGATACCGGCAGCTGTAAGTCCGTTCTTCCTCTCCACAAGTATCCCCCCTATCTTCCTCCCTGAGCTTATAAGGTCATTGGGCCATTTCACCCCTGTTTTGAAACCCCTTTTACTGAGTCCTGAGGATATGAAAAACCCTGCCGCCAGCGGCTCCAGGTTTTCCCAGGAAGGAGGCATCTCCGGAAGGAGCAGGGCACCGAAAATATTTCCCTTCCCGGAGGACCACTTGCGCCCCCGGCGACCCCTTCCCGCCCACTGCGTGTGGCATATGAGAGATCCCCACGGGCCCGGTATCTCTTCCCCGGCAAGGTGATACAGAAGGTCCAGGGCGCTGGAGGAATCCCCTGCGATAAGTATATCCCCGGGCTCCGGAGCCCCGGAAGAGAACTGCATCGGGCGGCGGTTTCCCAGCATAACCTCAAGCTGCTCCCCGCCGGGCGGGGTATGTATCCCCGGAACGCGTTTTTCAAGTACTCTCAGCATCGGTGGTCTTTATGATAACTATTTTACCTCTTTAATCAATAAACGGGGCCTCTGCTTATTTGCAGATACAGTGTTTTTGTTTTATAATTTTAAGGGTTAAGCAGTGTATAGATAAAATTTAAAAGGATTTTATGGACAGACCGGTTGATAAAAAAACTACCGCGGAAGGAGAACAGATCTTTAAAGGGACACCCCTCAGCAGAGGTGTGGGCGTCGCGCCGGTATGTATATTTAACGATACCGCGGGGAAGGATATCCCCGTTTTCAGGATAAACGTAAACGATATCTCTTACGAAAAAGACCGGCTGAATAAAGCCTTTGACGCGACGGAGGAAAAACTGAGAGAGCTTAAAGAAAGAACCCGGGAACATATAGGGGAAGTCGAAGCTGCGATCTTTGAGGTTTACCTGAAGATGCTCCGCGACAGCTCTATAGAAAGGAAGATAACCGAACTTATCGAAGAGAACCACCTTAACGCCGAGGCGGCCGTGGCGGAAATCTTTGACTCCTATGAGAACGAGCTCGCCTCGTCAGAGAACGAGTATATGAGGGAAAGAAGCTCCGATATCTCTGAGCTTAAGACCAGGATACTGGGGGAGCTCCGGCAGGTAACCCCCTCTTTTGAGTGCAGCGGCCAGAGCGGGTGCGTAAAAGACAGGGAACGGATCATAGTCGCAGAGGAACTCACCCCGCAGCTCACAATGCATATGAGCACTGAGAATATCGCGGGCATAGTGACCGAGAAAGGGGGCAGCACCTCCCACGCGGCCATAGTGGCAAGGGCTCTGGGAATACCCGCGGTCAGCGGGATAAAGGGGATACACAGTCTCCTGAGCTGCGGGACAGAGATAGCCATTGACGGAGCCCGGGGAGAGGTTGTCCTCTCCCCGGGACCTAATACTGTTGCCAGGATAGAGGATCAGCTCCCCTTACGGTACAAAATGCCGGAGAAAGTCTCCCCGGTAAAAGGGCTGACCGTAATGGCAAATATAAACCTTGCCCCGGATATAACTAATGCTATAAATATGAAGGCCGAGGGGATTGGGCTCTACAGGACGGAGTTTGAGTTTCTAATGACGGGAAGGGCCCTTTCCGAAGAGGAACAGTACACCAGGTACGCCAGGGTGCTCGGGGCTATGAAAAACAAACCCGTCTATTTCAGGGTCCTGGACCTTGGTAGCGACAAACAGTTCCCCGCCCTTAAATTCGTAACAGAGGATAACCCCGCACTCGGGCTGCGAGGGGCAAGGCTCCTTGAAGAGAGTCCGGAACTGCTCAGAATCCAGGCGCGGGCCCTTGCCCGGGCCTCCGGAGAAAACACCGCGTGGGTAATGTTCCCGATGGTTGTGGGGGCCGGGCAGTTTATCAAGCTCCGGGAAGCATTCAGGGAAGCCGTAAGCGATATCAAAGAAGCCGATATCAAATACGGGGTTATGTTTGAAGTCCCCTCTGCCTGCTATGAAGCCGACGATATCCTCAGGGAAGCCGAGTTTGCCAGCATAGGGACCAACGACCTTATCCAGTATTTCTTTGCCGTTGACCGCAACAACGATGCCGTATCCTACGATCACAGCCCTGACCGGGAGGTCTTCTGGAAACTCCTTAAGAACCTTGCCGAGACCGCCGACCGGCACGACCGCCCCATATCCATCTGCGGGGAGATGGCAGGCGAGGCCAGGTTTCTAAAGAATATCCTCAGGGCCGGGATAAATACGGTAAGCGTAAGCCCCCGCCTTATTCCCGAAGTGCGGAAAACTTTCAAATCCGGGGTCTAACCGGTCCCCTGACCCTCCTTCCTCCCGGAACCCTGACGTAAAGTTGCCCCGTACTTCGGGGTTTGATATAATCAGATTTGCTAAACGGTACAAACGGAGGTAACTTAATGATGGATGCGTATGAAGCGATAAGAAAAAGGGTAAGCGTAAGAAAGTACAGTTCCAGGGAAATCAGCCCGGGGGACCTTGAGAAAATTATTGATGCCGGGCGGATGGCTGCAACCGCCAACAATACCCAGCCTTTCGAGTTCATAGTGGTGACCGACCCGGAAAAAAGAAAGGAGCTCGCCCTCCTGGCCTCAAAGAACGGGCCCTATATGGAATTTGCCCCGGCGGTCATAGCGGTACTATGCCGTCCTGAGAAATATTACCTTGAAGACGGCTCCGCCGCCACACAGAATATCCTTGTTATGGCCAGGGCCCTGGGGATAGGAACCGTCTGGGTGGCCGGGGATAAGAAAGATTACTGCCCCGCCGTCCTTAAAGCCCTGGGAGCCCCCGAAGAGCACAGGCTGGTAAGCCTTGTCTGCGCAGGGTACCCGGAGAAAGAGTTTCCCCGCACCCCGAAAAAACCGCTTAACGATCTCATACACTGGGACTCATACGGGGGGATATCTTCGGACGAAGAGCTTGCTAATACTCTCAGGGAGCTGAAGGAAGAACTTAAGTCGGTATGTGAAAAAGACCCGGAGGCTTCCGGGAAGATCACAGCTCTCCTGGAAAAAATAGAGAAAAAGGTCTCGGGGCACCCGGA
>SLGR01000083.1 GCA_007136585.1 Candidatus Sumerlaeota bacterium
CGCGCAGGTGCTGATAAAGTTTCTTTTAAACCAGGTAACCCGGAGCGAGCTTGAGTATTTCCGGTCCTCGGCGGATGAGTTCGGGGAGAGGTTTGAGCGTATAAGCCGTTTGCGCCCGCGGCTCGGGAATCGCCTGGACGGTGTTTTACACTCACTTGCCCCGTATGTTGAGGAGATGAGCGTTTTTTATGAGCTTGCCCTTGAGCGTGACGAGTATTTCGTTAATAACTTCATAAGTTCTCCGGGTAGGGGACTGGATCTTATGGTAATGGGAGGGTTTCACTCTGAGGGAGTGACGGAGCTTCTGAGGGAGAAGGGTATCTCCTACAGCCTTGTTCTTCCGCGTGTGAGTTCGCACGAGAGCCATATAATAGAGACATACTACCGTTTCCTTAGGGGGGACAATATACTTACCTACAATGAGCTCATAGACGAGCGTCTTGCTGTGAGCACGGCCTTCTCGCCGGTCCGTGAGAACAGCATCCTTGATAAACTTCCAGTGAGTTTCGTAAACGAGCTTACCTTATATATAGAAGATAGCCGTAGAGCGCCCACCGCATCGGAAGTGGCGCGTGAGGCTCTTACCCTGATGGATGATTGGCGTAAAGATTACGGTCGTGAGCGTGTGAGGGAAGATTTTGATTTCAGCGCGGAGGCGCAGGTATCGGAGGATTTAAACGAGGCGTATATTGCACTTGATCTAAACGGGCGCCGGCGTGTATGGCTCTCCTATATATCCGGGGAGCTCAGCCTTGCGGACCCTGCTGAGGGGGAGAGGTTTTTCAGTAGAGATGATGTAACGGAGGTTTCCCCGGCTGAGAGAGGTCTGGTGAGGCGCGCCGCGGAAATATTCAGTTCCCGCCGCCGGCGTACTGTGGAAGAGGCGGCGGAGGTTGAAGCTGCGGAAGAGTCAGAGGCGGAGTTCCTCCGGATTGAGCCCGCTCAAGATGATATCACCGACCGGGTCCGGGAGGCTATTGAAACTGCCCTGGAAGAAACGCGTGAGAATTACAGGGCCCAGAGCATACCCGAACTTCTCCGGATGCTGGGGAGGGATGATGAGAGCCGCCTGCACAGTCTTTTCCGTTACAACCTGGCCAGGGGTTTTACAGATGAACTGGTCCGCCGGGTTCCCGGAGTTATTAATGTCTGGGGTTTCGGAAGCACAGCAATGATGACAGCGGCCCGTAATTCAGATATAGATATCCTTGTTGAAGTTGGCAGCGACTCTGCCCGCCGGGAGGCCTATGATTATTTTTCGCTGGTAAACAGCGCCGTGAAAACCAGGTTCGGAGATATAATGCCGGGTCTTGAATTTGATATCTCCGGAAAGATAATGCTGCCGGAGGAAATACGGAGAGGAGAGGGTTTTGCCGCCGCGGCGCACAGTATTCACAGGCCGCCAGACAGACTTTACAGCGCTGACAGGGATATGGAGGAGGCGGAACCTGAATTCCTCCGCCTTGAGCCGGAAGAAGAGGTATATCCCGCGGAAGGCCTTCTTTATTCGGAGGTTGTTCTTACTCCCGGAGATATCGTAAGTAATATAACCGGAACCCGGCGCCCTCATGCTGGGGTAAGCGATACTTTAAGCGTAGTTGATCTGGGCAGGGAAGCGGTTTCGTATGCTTTTTCTGATTCAGTCCTTTCTTCACTTACCGGCATAAGAACCGGGAAAGAATCTTTCCTGGCGGGAAACTTCACTAACAGGGCCCTTATTACGGGAGCAAGAGAAGGTCATACGGATGACCTTAAAAGAGATATGACTCCCATAATCATAGTAAGGAGAGCTCCCCTTATTGATATTTTAAGGGAAAGGCTGCAGACAGTGACGGAGGAGAGAATACATTTTTCCAGGGCCCTTAACCTTATCATAGAGAAGCTTTCAGCTGAAGACGGTTTAAACATTGACAGCGGGTACCTTGACAGGCTGCTTGAGGAGAACGGGTTAATTCTTTCAGAAGAAGAAAGATTTGAGATACTTATGATGGCGGAGGCTTCCGGGGAGAGTCAACACCCGCTGATAGAGGTGCTTCAGGCTGAGCTTGACAGGGGGAAGATACTTATAGGGTCACCGCTTTACAGAATAATAAGGGTTCTTATAGCCCAGCTCCAGGAAAATCCCGGCCTTGAAGTAACAGTTGAATATGTAGAGGAACTCCTTGAGAAGAATAACCTGGCCCTCTCCGCGGCAAACAGGATCTATTTCTACAAGGAGCTCCTGGGCCTGGAACTGAAGGAGGAGTTCTGGGATTTTGATCTTAACAGGATAGGTGTCGTAAATGAGATCGCCCAGGAGCTAGACAAGCCCTACAGTATGATTACGGTTGAAGATTTCAAGGAAAGAGATTTTGCTTCGGTATTGGTTTATGAAGGAATTACAGTTCTGCCCGCCCTGGATAGGCCCTTCGGAGAATTGGGAAAAGAAGATAATTTTTACCGCTGGATAAGAACCCAGGGGGACGAAGAACTATACGATAAACTCAAGGATATAAAAAAACCCGTTAACAGGATAAGCTCCGGAGATATTGAAGGGTATAATATCAAGGGGATCATTCTCAAGTATCTTAAAGATAACGGTCTTCTTGAGCGGGTTGAGCGGTACGGCGCCGAGAAACTCACCACCATGGCAAGGGATTATAATAAAAAGACCAACCTTACCCCGGTTATACCGGCTATAATGGGATCTGACGGCGATCTTTACGGAAAATACGAGCTTCTTGCTGATAAATACTTTACAGAAGGGGTAATCAGTAATCTCAAGGAAGACTGGATCGCTGATAAGCATAGCCGCACCCAGATCTTTTCACTCCTTTCTGACCTTCTCAGGGGAGAGTTTGCCGGACTGGCAGAGGAGATACTTAAAAACAGAGAGCTTATGGAACTTATATCCGAGGGAGAGGAACAGGCGGCTATATTCACCAACGCTTCTCTTATGCTGCTTCTTTCGGTGCACCCTTCGCTCTGGAGCGATATAATCCGGCACCCCATCTTTCTGGACTCTCTGAAAGACAAGCAGTCGGCTAACAACTTCTACACTTTTGTATGCGGGAATAATTTCGGGGCGGGAAACCCCCTGCTCTACCTTATGGCGCTTTTACCAGAAGAAGGACTGGAGGTTTTCAACCGGATAGATTTTCGCAGGGCCTTTTCACGTGAGGATCAAGGGGCTTACGCCGGGGCTGTGATGACCCTGGCTGCCGAAATGCTGGCAAACCGGAATATCCTTGAAACCGGGAGGGTCCCATCCGGAACAGTAGATATTTTCAGGGACTTCGGATTCACGGATAAGAGCGGTAAATTGAATTACGAAGTTATTTTAAGGGATCCCTCTGATACCGAACTCTTTTCCGTTATGCTCTCCCTGGCCGGAAGTAATGCGGAGATGGCCTATTTTCTTCATTTAAACGAGATATTCTCAGAGGCGGCGCAGAGCCGCGAAAAAATGAGCTCACTGTATATGTTCTCAAAATCAGCGGGGCGCGTCGCGCGCGTTGATCTTGAGAGCGGCAGCGTGACAATAGCAGATAAGAGCTTTAAGCTTGAGACCCTGGAGGGTGATGCTCTTGATACACTGCGGCAGGTTGTTTTTAACCTGGGAACCTGGCAGATATACGCAAACCTGCTTTCATTCGGTAACATAGGAGAAGATCTGCTGAAAATGGTATTTCATATCTCATCCAGTTCCAGATACAGCGGAAGTCTTGAGGACTTCTTTAAAAACTTTAATCATTTTATTGAGTCTGCCTGGGTGCTGGATAATTTTTACAGTAAGGATCCCGAACTTGTAAGTATCCTGGTAAGCAGCCCTGACCTCCTTCTGAGTTTCGCGCTTCCCGGGACGGCCGAGAAGCTTGATATAGCACTGCCCGGCATATCCCAGTCCTCGGAAGTTGAGGTTAAAGAGGGGAAAGCCCGCCTGGCTGTTACTCCGGCGGCGCGGGAGAGCCTCGGGTATTTTACATCCGAGGAAGGGTATCTTCGGCTGGACAGGATACTGGAGGATCCGGATCAGGATGATTCGCAGGCCCAGGATGCGGCCGCGCTGGGTAGTATATTCGGAGGTGCCTTTAAATTTAAAACCAAGGTTACTTATACGGATATTTTCAGCTCTATGAGCATGGTGGCTGCGCTTAACCCGGGGTTCGGAGAGTTCATTCTCAGAAACTATCCGGATATCGGGGAGTTCAAGGAGTTTCTTGACCAAAACCCCAACAGGATAGATAACCTTCTGCTTCTTGCCAGAACACTTAAGGATTTTGAGACAAAGACAGAGAAGATTGACCGTGATATCGAGAGCGCAGCTGGGGAGCTTTCAAAAGAGATACCTGAGGGAGAGACTCTTGCGGCCCGGTGGATGGCGATAAGGGAGACAATAAGCGGCGGGGTAAAAGCCCTTAAACCTGAGGAAATAAACAGGCTTATTAAGGAGACAGAGCATATAAACGAGGCTTTATCAGGTTCTGAAAAGAGCCAGGAGTTTTACCGGCTGGTAGAGAAGAGGCTGAAATTTGAAGAGGTTCGCCTTTATTTCTTTACCCCTGTAAAAGGAGATTTTAAGAAAAATCTCCTTACCGAGACGGAGCACCGGCCGGCCTTAATAGACGGGACGAACGCTTTCTTCTTCTATACGGCTATCATAGACATATTATCCTCCAACGAAGAACTTGCCTATAAACTGCTGGATATGAAGGTTCCCCCGAAAATACTTGATATGGAGCTGTATAAGGAGGAACAGCATCCGGAAGGGATGAGTTTCAGGGAGTGGTTGGTTAATTATTCTCCCGGACCCCAAAACGCCCAGATTTTCAGCCGTTTCCTTACCTCAAATCTTGTGGATATGTATAAGGTCTCTCCCGGGATACTTGAGGCGCTTCCGTATATTATAGGGCATATGCAGGAGTTTCTTATAGCTTACGAGTTCTTTATGAAAGTTCCACTGAGAAAAGAGACCATACTCCATTTTCTCCAGCATCTGGATAAAATTTATGATCCCCGGGAAAACCTTGACAGGATCCGGGTTTTTGCCCCCGCAGTCTCCGTTTTTGCCGATCTTGTCGACAGGGGTATAATTAAGGGAGAGGAGGTGACCCTTCACGGGGTCAAGGACAGCTCAATAGAGCTCCTGGTAAAGAATCTCTGCGGAAGAGAAACCCCGGATGAGTATAGGCGGTGGATTAGCCGGGACCTGGTTGATGTCCTGAGGCAGGAGGGAAACCTCTCACCTTCGCTTCCCCTCAGCGTGCTTCTTATGCGTCTCGGATGGTCAAGGTTTAACGAGTGGCAGAATATACTTCTCAAGGCAGCCGTGGGGCGTCAGGGCCCGAGGGCAGGATTTCACGTTTACAAACCCAATCTTTTGAGAAGGGCTTACAGGTTTATGACCAAACTGGATGTAAACAGGGATGAGAAAGAAGAGTATTTCGCGCTTGCCCTTCTTGGCGCCCAGCAGATGATGTATCACAGCCCCAGGCTTGACGAGACTTTTTATCCCGGGTGGCACCGCAGGCACCTTTTTTATTCAAATGCTGTCCACAAGATAGATAACCCCTGGAATAACGCTTTTTACAGTCCCCTGTTTGACCTGATAGGGCTGATGCCTCTGGCCTATGCCTCCGAGTTCGGGCACGCTCTCGGAGCGAGACTAAAGAACGCGTATGCCAATTTTGAGTTCCAGGACAGGATACAGGTTCTGATGGGGCGGCTTAGCCAGTCCCGGGTTATTGAGGTGGCTTGGGAGTCGGCGGACCTCGTAAGGGAGTTCGCCGAAGAGGTTTTTGAGGCAAAGGATGATTCGGGTCAGATGCTGCTCAAGGAGCAGGTTCTGAAAACCGCCGAAAGGTTTATCGCCACCAAAAGGAGACGGAAAAATTTCTCAGCTCTTATTGAGGCCGGAAGGCCCCGGGAGGCCTGGGAACTCTTTACGGACGGTGAGAAATACAGTATGGGTATCATGCTTTTAAATAGTGACCTGGACTTAGAAGAAGGAACCCGTCTTTATCAGCTCCGGCGAATGGCCCTGGATGCCAGGGAGACCGCGGCCGGGGAAATTGAAACCAAGCTCGGTGTAATGCTTCTCTCTATAATAGGGTCTCTTTCCTTTAAGGATGTTCCTATACGGACCCACGATTTATTTGAAGACGCCGACGGGCCCCACATAATGGCTGAAGTTATTTCAAGGGACGTGGCGGTTAAGTTGGCGGACCTTGCTATAAAAACAAATGTAAGCGGGGAGGCCTTCCCCTTTGTAATTGCCCGCTTTATGGAATGGTTCCTTGAAACCCTTGTTCAGAAGCATATAAACGACTGGCAGCCCGCTTCGGAACTCATTGAAAGCGTTGATGAGGAGATGGTCCTGAACTGGCTGAAACAGGGAGCCGCCGAGGGGATTATCTCTTCCGGGCCCCGCCCTTACAGGGGTTTTCGGGAAATATGGGAGTACTGCGCCGAAGCCGGGAAGAGCGTCGTTAAGTTTATCGGGGAAGATTCCTGGCCCGCCCGGCTGACGATTATGGTTTACCGTATACCCCTTAAGCTTATTAACCTTATTGGGACCGTGACAAGGGTTCCCTATACGGCCGGTAAAAGGATCCGGAGAGAGATATCAAGCGGAAGGTACAGATATGTATTATCCCGTGAGAACCTTTTTTATATCACCTCTCTCATCTCAGGAGCACGGGAAAGGGCCCTCTCTTCCAGAGTTGAGGATATTGAGAGAGATATATCCGCCCGCGGTTACGGGGATATAATTGAGTTTATGGATGCTTCCCTGAAAGATGCCGCTCCGGGGGAGAAAGAAAATATAATACGGGAAATCTGGGTCTTTGCCGCAGGGAGACGGGAGGCGCCCCGGTGGCTGGCCTCGGCCCCGGTTATAATAAACGAAATACTTGAGATGCTTGCCGGCAGCCCCGCCGCTTCTTCCGAGGAAAGAACCGCCGCGGCCGAGCAGATATGGGAAAATATCACAGGCGGCGTAGCCCCCGCAGGATGGCTTGCCCGCATAACAATGGAAGCCTCTTCAGAGCTGGAGGGCTCGGGTGTAACGGATCCGGATGAGAGACTCGCTATTATAAGCGATGTAGTATCAGATAATTTCCGGGAGGTCTCGGCTGACCGGGAAAGCAGGGAAAACCGGAGGATAGCCCAGCGCCTCTGGGAGTCCGAAAGAGACGAGAGGGCCCCTCCGGTCTGGCTTATAGAAGCGGCCCTGGATATATTTGAGCATACAGGAAGTTTTACCTCCGATATGAGCTACGAGTCCCGCAGGCGGGCCCTGAACAAGGCCTGGCTTGAGATAAACTCCCGCCGCGGCCCGCCCGAATGGATACTTGCCTACGCCTACCTGAAGTTGGGCGTCCCCGCCGGGGAGATAGCGCTCAAGGAGGCCTTTGCCCGGCTTGTACGGCAGGGGCAGCTCGGAAACTGGCCGGTTTACGAGGGAGAAAAAGAAAAGTTCATTGAGAGCCTCTCCGGAGAAAAGGAAAAAGAGGCGGTATCGGATTTCCTGAAGTTTCTAAAGGCTATAGAACACAACCTGAGCAGGGGAAGGATAATTATCCAGGGCGCCGCGGATTTAGGCCGGGAGACTCCTTTACTTCCTTCCGGGGATCTGCGCGGTTTAATAAGCGCCGATGAAGTGCCCGCCCCGTCATACGAGGTTCCTGCCGCGCACCCCCAGGAGGCAGCTCCCGCATCGTTTCTCCGGGGGGTATATGATTTCGCCCGGGGTGCTTTCGGGTCCCTGACGGCGAAAGCCTCTCTTATCACCGTGATGGTCTTTAATGTTATAACTCTCGGCCCCTCACTGTACTTTTTACCGGAA
>SLGR01000082.1 GCA_007136585.1 Candidatus Sumerlaeota bacterium
GCTGAACTCCGCGTATTTCCGTCACCTTATAAGCAGGTTTGACCTTTCCCTTATCCAGGAATCGGGTATAGAGATCCTTCTTGATGTGAGAAAATTATCCGGTATTTCCGAGGAAGACCTGGAGAATATTCCCCTTGACATGACCCTCATCCTCCCCGGTGATACCCGGGATATAGAAGAGATAGAGAGTTCCGGGAACCAGATCAAGGTAGAGCTCCAGGAGGACGGAACCCTGATAAGGGTCTGGGGTTCGGACGGAAGAGAGCTCAGGGATACTGACCTTTCCGCTCTTCTCAACTGGTATATATGCGAGCATTACGGGTACAGGGGCGATATTATAACAAGCCGTTACTCCAGCCCGCTGCTTGAACGGATAGCGCGGAGGTACGGTCTTGAGACAAGTTTCTCCCATACCGGGGAGAATCACCTGATAAACCCCGAGATAAGCTGGAATGATTACCTGGCCCATATTATACTCCTTGCCGAGATTAAAGGAAGGACCGGGAGGAGCCTGGAGGAGAACCTCATAAGGATAAGCAGAGATATGGGCGGACCGGAGTACTCCTATGCGAGCAGTTTTAACGTTCATTACGAGGATTACGAAGAGATAAGAAAATTCTTTGAGAGTGAGAATATTGAACATACCGCAGGGTACGAGTATGCGGATAAAATAGAGCGTTTTGACCGGGGTATAAGGATAGAGTATAAGGACGGAAGCTGGCTGCTGATGAGCCTGAGGGCCGATACAGTGGAGGTTTACTCCGAGGCGTTTGAGAAGAAGCGCGCCAGGGAGCTGGCGACCTCCTTTGAAAGTATGTTAAAAGACAGGGTGCAGCCTTCATTCTCTCTCAAACGCCTTCTTTCGCCGACACCTGTAAGGGTTGCCCTCATGGTATCGCTTCTTAATATCGGTCTGGTGGGTCTCTCCATTATACTACCGGCCTTCTTTCCGGTTTTAAACTGGACCATATTCAGCCCGGTTCTTGCTCCCGTGGCAAACCTTTTCTCTATGCTTTCCCCGTATTTTATTGAGAGACTCCCCTTTATAATGTCGGTATTTGCTTTTTATGCTCCCATGTTTACCGTGTGGTTTATCAGGGCTGCCTTCATGTTTTTTACCGCGAGGACTATGTGGGGGCAGGCGGGCAGGTACGAGCTTCATCCCGATATTGCGGAACTTCCCTCGGTAAAAGAAGGGGTCAGCCCGGATAAGGGCAAGTTCAGGGGTTTTGAATTTGTGGAGATAAAGGAAGACAGGCGCACCCCGTCAAAACTAAACGTAGCCGTTAACAAAGAGTACTTTACGGCGCTTCCGCCGACCCTCCAGGTAATCTTCTACCAGCACGCATTCAGCGTTGCCAGGGTTCAGAAACTTATTCCCATACAGCTCCTGATGAAGGGGGTCTCGCGCACTCTTTCCTATTTTCTCAGGCTTATCATCAACCCCGTCATAATACATCCTTTTGCCGCGGTTGCGGATATATTTTACCTGGGGAAATGGATCAGAGAGAAGGAGAGCAAGAAGCCCGGCGCGGTATATTACTCCGGTTCAAAGATCATATGGCCGGAAGAGTACAGGGAGACGCTGGGTAAGAAATACGATACAAACTGGACAACCGGAAGGGTAAAGAACTTCTCCGACAGGCCTTCCGGGGTCCCGGACGGAGACACCCTGTACCTTGACGACGGCTCAGTCATACGTCTGGCCGGGCTTGAACCCGGTGAGATGAAGGCGGACGAGGAGGAGCCCGGGGCACGCGAGGCCAGGGATTTCCTGAGAGAAATGATAAGACCCGGAATGGACCTTTTTATGGTAATCCCTAAAGACAACAGGGAGGATAAATACGGGCGCACGGTAGCTTACGTCTACGCCCCCGATTCGCAGGGGCGCCTGGTAAATGTGAACCGCGCTATGCACGAACAGGGGCATAACAGGTATATTGACAGGGTAGTGAACTGGTATGGGATAAAATCAAGTATAGGGGAGGTTGTCGCAGAGCTGAAAGAACTTCCCGCGTACCTGGAGGCCCCCGCCTCGCTGAAATCCCTTGAGAGAGAGAAAGGGCTGAGCTACTATATTACCAACCCCCTTGAAATTTTCCGGGGGATTACCGCCCTCTTCTCTGTAAGCAAGCCAGCCGGCATTCAGGAAGAGGGCGAGGAGAAACTTTTTATGAGATCCCTTAAGGCCGCGCCCCTTGAGAGGGAAAAAGACGCGGAGATACTTGAGAATGCCGGATGGGATACGGGAACCCACAGTCGGGTCAGCCTGGGGAGCGGGTTTGATCCTTCCGGGATAAGCCCCGGCGGCAGGACCGGGGACCGCTCCAGTCTATATCTTTCCGGCACCGTCAGTATCGGTGATGGGTTCTTACTGGATGAAGATAAGATTTTTTCGGTTGAAAACTACGCGGGGGGGGAGTTTTCCGCCGGCGCGGACGTATCAGTAAAAGCCAATATTACCGTTACAATAGAGGGAGACGGAAGACTCAGTATAGACGAAGGAGTAACCGCGGAGAATGATATGCTGATAAAAGTGCTCCCCGGCGAGAGAAAAAGAATGATGATGGTTGCCGGAGAAGCGGTGGTTCTTCCCGAGAATATTGATCCGGAAGATTTCTCTTCCCACATAATGGGGATCCTGATGGGAAGGGAAAGCTGGGATGATATAGAGCCTCTTCTCAATGTTTACGGGTTATCTCCCGAGGCCTGCAGGAAGATATGGGAGTACTATAACTTTGAGGGGTACGAGGCGGTGAGTATCCCGAAGAAGACTTCCACTTCCATACCTTCTTTCACTCTTCCCAGGGCGATTGAAGAGGTTATCTCATCCGGTGGCGATCTTACATCGCAACAGATGGAATCGCTCACTGACAGACTTGAGAGCCGGATATTCCCGGATCCTTCAAGAAAACGTTCCTGGTTTGTCAGGATGCTTCTTACAGAGGAGGAACGGACAGATCTTGCGGGTCTTATTGCAGAGACGGCGGGGATATGGCATCTGATATCGGATAACAAGGATGAGTTTCCGGATGTAAAGAGCCTTATTATTGACGGGGTATCCCTCCTGGACCTGGACGGTGAGGATATAGAGGTTCTTATGATAGTAAAGGGAGACGCGCAGCCGGAGGACCTCAGGCTTCGCACAGCCGAAGGAACGATCAGGATCAAGCGGGTCGGGGAGAAGTGGATTCAGGATAACGAGTCCGGTGAAGGTCGGAACAGTTTCCTGACAGGTTTTCTTGCTACCGGTATAACGCTCTGGGGAGATAATTACACTTCTTACCTGAATACCCAGTACTCCAGGGGGGCCTGGTCCAAGAATATTCTTCTCAGAGCGAAGGAGCTCATTGAGGATGCCGATGATAGCGCTCAGGGGCGCAGCAGGATCATATGGTCGCTTAAGATACTGGCGGCCCTTAACCCGATCCTGGATGTTGACGAGGTTGAGGACCTGGAGTTTGCGGAGCTTGAGGAACTCGCAGGGGAGTTCCTTGAACTGACCAGGCTGCACCTTATTCGCCGGGATATAGACCGCGTCCTGGGTGAGAGTATCAAAAAGAACGTGGCGAAGTACGAGGAATCCCCCGGGATCGGCGGGGTAGGCGATATTGAGATACTTGAGAAAGAAGGGGAGCCTGAATGGGTTTCCCGGAGAATTTTAAAGGAGAGCAGGGACCTGGAACACGGGGAAGATTTCTATAATGAAAGAGTTGATAAGGCCCTGGCAGAGATGAGAAGAGTTGATTACCAAAGGTTCAAAGTCCAGAATGTTGATTATCCCCGGAGCCTTCCCGCCGGGAAACCTGTCCCGGTCTTTACGCTCCCCGGGGGCGCGGAGGTGGAGCTCACACTTAACATAGTAGATACGCCGCGCCGCCTTGAAGACCAGCGGCTTCTGGGGACCATTACCAGGGCCGGGCCTCTCAGCCAGGTCAATACCCTGGCGGACCACTATGAGATAAACCTTCAGAGCGCGCTTTTCGAGATGGATCCCAGGGCCCTTTCCATAGTTATCCAGTCACTTCTTGACCAGTTGAGACTCTCCGTCGCACAGGACCGCGCCTTATCCCATACAAGAAGTATCGAGGCAAACGAGCTTGCCAGAAGAAAGAGCGTCAATGACCGCCAGAGCGACGCCGAGTTCCTGCAGAAAGAGCTCAGCGATTACTTAAACGGCGTAAGAACATCTTTTCTTGACCCCGAAGATATACAGTTTACAGACGGGGTAGCCGATATATCCGACCCGGAATCGCGGGTCCCCAGGATCGCGCAGGCCCTGGCGGAGTATAACCGCGCCTACGGCATAACCCGCCCGGTCCTTCTTGCCTCTTCCGGTGATGGTATGGAGTCAATGGGGCTTTTTGCCGATATCCTTGCGGCAAACGGCATAGAGGTCTCTTTTCTGGATAAGACGGTTTCGGGGAAAGCCTGGGAGAGTTTTGACAGGAGCAGTTACAGTTTTGCGGTATATTTTTCAGATGACAGGGTTTCGGTAACGGGACCCGACGGCGGTATATCCGGGACTCTCTCAAATATACTCGCCATAGTGATGAACTCCGTGAGGTTCTATAAATACAGGGGGCTTGAAACACAGGTTCCCGGGACTGAGGAAGAGACTGAGAAAGGTCACCTGACACATATGGATGCTCCTGAAGAAGATCCGGTTTTCGGTTCCGATGAGATGAGGGAAGCTTTCAGGGAGTTTATTGAAACAGGGCATGCTCTTGTTGGAGAGGAGAAAGAGGAGAAACCCGAAACCCCGGCCCGGACACCGCTTGGGCTGAGGGGTATAAGCTTTGCTATCTCTACGGCGGTTCTTACTGTTTTTGCGACCGTGGCAGGGCTGAATCTCTTTGCCCCCCATATGATAACCATTCCGGGTAAAGAGCTTCTCACCGGGCTTATATACGCCTGTTTCATGTTCTTTGTCCGCAGCCCTGTCCTTTACGGTATAATAGGAAGCGCGGTAGGGTATTTTATAACCACGGCTTTTCTCTACGCGTTCATTACTCCTCTCCGGCTTCTTGCCTACAAACGCGCCTTTCCGTTCTCAAGGAGAGGGGAGCTTATACCGGAGATAGAAGCTATGAGGGATGCCCCTGATACCGAGTGGACCATCCCCAATGAGTTCAACAGCTGGAGCTTCATATATATGTCAAAGGACGGAAGCGTTACAGCGTATAAGGAAGGGTTCAGGCATCTGCCCAAGTTTCTGCAGGCGTATATATACCAGCGCGAGATGACAGCCGATACTATTATAAACCGCCAGCTTGTCACCGTACGCTCCGTGCGCAGGGCCATACTCAGCACCAGGTTCTGGCTCTGGATGGTGCGGATACCGATTATAGAGCCTTTTGTGATAGTAAAGACATTCTGGAACTCACTCCGGTCTCTTTTTTCAAGAAAAGGGCTGGTTCTAGAGTCGGAGCTTGAACCTCAGCACGAGATAACCCTTGAGGACATAAAAGATAAATACGAGACTGAATGGGTTGATATTAAGAAAGTCAATTTCCAGAAAAAGCTTCAGCTTAAGGATAAACGCCTGGTTAAAGTCCTGGGGGTTCCTTCTGAAAGAGTGGCTTCCGCCGCCGGTATATTCGCTGAGAGGAAGGCTCTTCTTCTTATCCCGAAAACCGAGAAGGATACTGAGAGGTTCCAGGCCTATGTATATCTCTCACCTGAAGGTGAACCCGGGATAGAGCCTGAAAAGGTATCCCCGACCGAAGAGGTCTGGGTGAACTTTACTTCCGCGCACGTGGGATCCGGTCTTCTCAGGAGAGGAATAACCCCTGTCGGGGTCGACTCGCTTACCAGGGACGATGAACTCATTGATATAACGGATGTTCCGCCTGTGATAAGGTTTACCAGGGCTCAGCTGGAGAGTCTTGAAGAGGAGACTCCTGTTCTTAAACCCGAGAACAGGCTTCTCGGATGGATATTCAGAGCCCTGGACAGTGTATCCGGTATAGGGCTCCTGGCCCTTGGGCCATATTTTACATATATGATATATGCGGGAAGTCCGTTTGGTGAAGTTGTCTCCGATGCGGCAGCGATCATTTCGTCTTTTATACTCTCCCCGGCTCTTGAGGGGCTTCTTCCCGCGGCATATGCGCTGGGACAGCTTTTTCTGAGCACAGCCGGACCTATGGCCCTTATATACTTCTTCAGCCGTCTTATGAGCAAGGCCGGGATATCCCTGCTTTTCGTGAGCCGTAAGGCGCGCGCAAAGCTCGGAGAGTTCAATATACTTCTGGAAAGGATACTTCAGACGGTTATAGCTCTCGGTTCGCTGAGATTGGCAGGCGTGGCGGTTCCCTGGGTGGCGGGGAGAGTGGGAGAGATATCCGACAGCAGGGATATAGAATCAGTCATAAGACACGGGCTTGGAAGCGGCGAAGATATGAACGATGCGATATACGGTACGATAGAGTTTAACGCTCTTCTCGCTGAAGAACTGAAAGACCTGGGGCTCAGGGAAATTGAGTTAAAGGGGGAGACGGTTGACCTTCAGGAGATGCTTGACGATCTGGGGAGAAACGCGGCAAAGGATTCATTCGCAGGGGTATACTCGGTTCCGGGTTACCTTGACGCGCTTGAGGAATGGGCCCTTAAATGGGACCCCGTCCTAAACGCTGTAGCCACCGAACTGGGGGCTACTTACGAGACTAACCTTGAGGAGAAAATATACCAGCTCTTTCACGCGGATTTCACCCCGACTACGCTTGAGCACGTTCTGGGAGGGCAGCGGGGGCTGATGCTCTTTCTCCACCAGGTTGTAGCAGATATAGAGGCCTCCAGTATGGGGAGGCTCCAGTACGCGGTCGCTCATAACTTTCAGTTTACACAGCCTTTTATTGACAGTTTTGCCTATTACCCCCAGGAAGATTACGACGGGTATATAATCCGCTTTAATAGTTATATAAAAGACGCTCTCGTTCTTATAACCGGGGAAGAAGACCTTGCCGCCTCTCTTGAGGAGACTCACCTTGATTTCAGCGGAAACCGCGAACTGGACGAACTTAAAAAAGATGTTCGGGCCCATATAAGGAGCATAGACGAGACTATGATGGGAGTGGATGATTTTATAGTCTCCCAGTACAGCGATGACGGGGAAGAGGTTCCCGCTGCCTTCAGCCGCTACCGTTCGGGGGAGCTCTCGGCAATGGTAAGCGAAGATATAAGGAACGCCGAGACAGTACAGGATCTTGTAAGCGTCTATGCCGAGGTAGGAGAGAGGGTCTCGGAGATACTTCACAGTATAGGGGATAATACCAGGGATCATTACAATACACTGCTCAGGTATAACCAGTATATGAGGATTTCCGGCCGGGGCGGGGAGAGTATCAGTGATCTTCTTGAGCTTCTTACGGGGGAAGAGTTTTCGGAGCTTGATTTCACCCAGGCAACTCCCCCGGAAACCCCGGGAGAGTTCGGCGCGCGTCTCCTTGAACAGGCCGACGCCCTTGACGAGGTATTCTCACAGATCAGGGGCCAGGAAAATACTCACAGGCTGAGAGGTCTGATAGAATCAGATTACCTGTCAGGTATTGAAAATTATATGGAACAGGTTGAAACCATAGAAGAGTCCATAGAAAGGAACCTCCAGACCCTGGAGCATATAAAGAGCGACCGGGAGAGAGTAATAGAAGAGGCCCGCCAGGAGAAGGAAGATGCTATAAGGCAGGCCGAGCGGCTTCACTGGTGGGAGTCCCGTATCGGGCGCCCGTCCCCCTCTTCACCGGCAGACCCGATTACAAAACAGGAGGCTGACAGGAACCTGGAGAGAACCGTAAGGGATTTAAATGAC
>SLGR01000051.1 GCA_007136585.1 Candidatus Sumerlaeota bacterium
AACTCTTCCATATTATCGGGCTTTATATACTTCATCCTGGCGATCTTTTCTCTTACCGGAACCTTTAACAGTTTCTCGAAATCTCTCCCTTCCTCAAGGGCCTCTATCGCAACCCGGTAAAATGTCATTATGCACCTGAGCATACCGGCCTGCTGTGCAAAGGGTGTATAGGTCTCCTCGGGGTCAAAGGCCTGCTGCTGAAGAAGGTCCTCCCGGAGCATCTTGGCCGTATCAAGAACCTGCCGGTCCTGATCGGATAATGACTCCTCCCCCACCAACCGGACGATCTCCTGGAGGGACTCCTCTTTCTGGAGGACCGACATCGCCTGGTCCCTCATGGGGGCGAACTCCCGCCCCGCGTTCTCCGAAAGCCATTCGTCAATATTCTCAAGGTAGAGTGAGTACGACCTCAGCCAGTGTATTGCCGGGAAATGCCTCTGCGCGGCCAGCTCTCCGTCAAGACCCCAGAAAACCTTCACCACACGGAGGGTATTCTTTACGACAGGGTCGGTAAGGTCTCCTCCGGGGGGCGAGACCGCCCCTATTATGGAGAGCGAACCTTCCTCTTCTCCCCGCAGGCACTCAACACGCCCGCCCCGCTCGTAGAACTCCGCTATCCTGGAGGCAAGGTACGCCGGGTACCCCTCCTCGCCGGGCATCTCCTCCAGGCGCCCGGACATCTCCCTGAGAGCTTCGGCCCACCTTGAGGTGGAATCAGCCATCAGGGCCACCTTGTACCCCATATCCCGGTAGTACTCGGCTATGGTGATCCCGGTGTATATCGAGGCCTCCCGGGCCGCGACCGGCATATTGGAAGTATTTGCTATAAGGACGGTCCTCTTTATGAGAGGCTCCCCTGTCTTGGGGTCCTCAAGCTCGGGGAACTCCTGGAGCACATCAGCCATCTCGTTTCCCCTTTCGCCGCACCCTATGTATACGATTATATCCGCATCGGCCCACTTCGCCAGCTGCTGCTGAACGACTGTCTTCCCGCTCCCGAAAGGGCCCGGGATGCAGGCCAGGCCCCCCTTGGCGATCGGAAAGAAGGTGTCTATGACGCGCTGACCGGTGATAAGGGGCTCGGAAGGGGGGAACTTCCGCAGATATGGCCTCTTACTCCTTACAGGCCATTTATGGGAGAGGCCGACCCGGCGGATATTTCCTTCGGCATCCTCTATCTCCGCCACGGTATCTTCGGTCGTAAAACTTCCTCCGGATATCTCTTTCAGGGTGCCGCTTATCCCCGGGGGGACCATTACCCTGTGTTCTACCACGGCGGTCTCGTCAAGGGTCCCCAGTATATCACCTGGTTTAACCTCTTTTCCCTTCTCCGCGGCGGGTTTGAAATCCCATTTCTTCTCCCCGTCAAGGCCGTATATCTCAACCCCGCGCCCTATATACTCCCCCTCGGAGGCCCGGACAGCCTCCAGAGGGCGCTGGATCCCGTCAAATATCTGTCCCGCAAGACCGGGGCCGAGCTCCACCGAGAGGGCGGCCCCGGTAGCCTCAACCGGTTCTCCCGGTTTCAGCCCCCCGGTCTCCTCGTATACCTGCACAGATACGAGATCTCCGTGCAGCTCAACCACCTCTCCCACGAGTTTCTCTTTCCCGACCCGCACGACCTCGTACATCTGAACCCCGGGCATCCCTTCGGCTACCACGAGCGGCCCGGATATCTTCTTTGTCCTTCCCTTATCCCTGCTGTTTTTTTCCGGTTTTCCCATTATATTTCCTTAAAATATCTTCGCACCTATGGCTTTTACAGAGGCGGAGGTTATCTTCCTTCCGGCCATCTGCGACCTGCCCCATCCTTTAAGTATCATTATATTCGCCCCGGCCTCTTCCAGTTCCTCCACCACCGATACCCGGTCAACCAGCTCTTCATCAAGTATAAAAAGTTTTCCCTGGGTATCCTGCTTCCTGATAAACTCTGCGGCATCTCCGGAACCGGAAGCAGTATGCGCCTCAAACCCGGCCAGCTGCCAGGGAGCCGTAAACCCTTTGGTTCCAACCGCGCATATACCGTAATTATCAGACATACCCCGCGCTTATCCTTTCCCTGATCCGGTCAGGGGACTCTGAGGCATCTATACCCGCCAGGACAGCCCTGAGGTTCCGGACCTCTTCCGTTATGCTCAGGAAATACCCCAGGGGAGGCTCTATCCCGAAGGTTACCTTGCGCATATCCCTGAGCCTTGAACCAAGCCACCCCTTGAGGAGGTCTTCCCAGACACCATAATCCTTCTCGTGCTCAACCGCCTTCATAAACCCCCGGGCCCCCAGTTTGGGAGGGACGGATTTTTTAGGGTCTATCCTCCCCCACTCCTTCTCCGTTATACGTCCGCCTGCGCGGTAAAAAGGCTTCTCGTGAAGCAGGTTAAGTAGCAGGTTATCTATATCCGTCCGGTCCCTGAAATACTCCGCAACAGCCGTGCCGGAGACCGGAGGGTAAAACTCCCGGAAGGCGTAATCCAGGGATACCTTCTCAAGAAACGCATCCGGGGACTCATCCAGGGAAGGGTACTCCCTGAGCACCCTCTCAGGGACCAGCCTGAAGAACCCGGGGTACTTCTCTCTCCCCCACTCCCGGGCGGTAAAGACACCCTCCCTCATCTTCTCCGGAGCATTCTCCCCCCTTACCCGGTTTATGAAATTCGTTATATCCGTCCTTATATAAAAAAGAAAGAGCGCTTCCGGAACCTCTATGTTCTTCTCCAGGAATTCAAATACGCTATGCAGAAAAAGCTCAAACCCCTCCTCCAGCCCGTTCTCTTTTACATAAGGAGCGTAGGGGGTATCGGATAGATCTTCCAGGAGCTCCCTGCGGGACGGGTTTTCCGCAAGACGACCGAACCCGGCCCCGTCAATAAGATATCTCTCGAGCGCCCTTATCCTCCCCGTAGCGTAAAGGCCCCGGGGGATTCCTGATGAAACGCCGGTGCTCATTTTCCGGAGCCGAAAAGCCCTGAGACCACTTCCGCCTCGTACTTCTCCCGGAGAAACTCAAGCAATGTCTTGAAATCAACGACCGTCTCGGAATCGCCTGAACTCAGTATAAACCCTTCTCCGACCCTGTCGGTCTTATCCGCAAGCTCAAGTTCCCAGTCCCGGTCAGAGTTGAGACTTTTTATCAGTCCGGGGGTTATGCCCTCCTCGGAAGACCCCGGGAGCACCTTCTCACTGCCGGTAATTACGGTAAGCTCCAGGAGTTTCTCCATAAGTTTACCGCGATCATCGCCTTTCTTCTCTCTCAGGATACCTATTATCTTATTAAAAGTTTCATCTATTAGCTCCGATTTTTTCCTGAGCACGGATTTTTTTCCCTTCATACGGGCCTCGGTTATTATCTGGTTCCTCCAGAGCTCGCCTTTCTTCCTGAAAGAATCCTTCGAAGACTCCAGGAACTTCCTCTTCTTTTCCCGGAACTCCTTTTCCCTTTCGGATATATCCCTCTCGGCTTCCTTGAGAATCTTCTCCTTCTCAAGGGATGCCCGACGCGATATCTCTTCTGTAATCCTGGAGAGTTCTTCAGCCACGCCCTATACCTGTATGCCGTTTAAAAGGAATATTGTAATAACCAGACCCAGTACGGCGTATGTCTCCACCAGGGCGCCGTATATGACGGCCTTCATGGCATCACCGGGTTTCTTCTCAGCCACACCTATCCCTGCTGCGCAGACCTTCCCCTGGTGTATACCGCTTATGAGCCCTGTAAGGGCTATGGGAAGGGCCGCTCCTACGAACTGCAGCCCCTGCACCGCGGTAAGCTCCACGGGAGTTCCTCCCAGAAGATCCACCTGCAGTATTATAAGGAAGGCCGATATAAAGCCGTATATACCCTGGGTCCCCGGCAGCGCCACCAGTATCAGCATTATACCGAACCTGTCGGGGTCCTCCGAGAGGACACCGTTGGCAGCCCGCCCGGCGTACCCTATCCCTATGGCCGAACCTCCCCCGGCAAGGCCCATAGCAAGGGCCGCCGCAAAGATAACGTATATTATTCCTGTCACTTCCTCCTCCTTTTCCCGGTTACTCCGTTACAGCCAGTTCCACTCTCCTGGATCTCCACGAGAGCGGAGTGAAAAGCCTCCCCCCTCCTTTAAAAAACTTGGTAAAGAACTCCACATACTGGAGCCTTGAAGTATGCACGTAAGCGCTTAAAGAACTCATGAAAAGGTTAAGTACAAGATGCCCCCCCAGAAGCACAAAAGGGATAAGAACATAACCGAACCCTGAAGTAAGGAACCCGGCTATCTCGTTTACCGCCATTGCCAGTATCGCCGTGGCCATACCCAGGGCAAAGAGACGGGAATACGAGAGCATGTCCTTAAGGTAATCTATCCCGCCGTAAAGGTTGTAGAGCCCTGACCCGATCCTGGCCGCGATACCGGAACTCCTGTATCCGGAAAAAAGAACCACCGCCGCCGCAGCGGCAGATACAAGGTACCCCGAAAACCGGGCAGGGGCATCGGCCCCCATTATCCGCGCAACCCCGAAAACCCCGCCGAATACCAGAACCCCTACCCAGGGGATATCCGAGAAGAAGGCCTCCCTGTAATCCCTCTCCAGGATATTTTTACCGGCCGATATGATAACCCCCAGGAGAACGTGGATGAACCCCAGCCCAACGGAAAAATAGAGAAACTGCTCGGGGTTTTCAAGGGCGTCGTATACCATAAACCTGTCCAGAAAACTCCCCCTGGCGGCGTTCCCGAACCAGCTCCCCATAAGGGCTCCCACAAGAACGGACATCCCCCCACCCCATACAAGCATTCTGAGGAACTTCTTCGCCCCTTCCCTCAGTTTGAGCTTTTTCAACGCCAGGAGCGATACCAGCATCATAACAACCCCGTACCCGGCATCCGAGAGGCAGAGCCCGAAAAATAAAATGAAAAAAGGAGCGGTATAGGGGGTGGGGTCAACCTGACCGTACCCCGGCGTGCCGTAGAGAGTGGTAACGGTCTCAAAGGGGCGGAAAACCCCCCTGTTCTTAAGAATCACCGGGGGGGTCTCATCCTTTCCAGGAGCGCTGAACTCCGCGTACGCCGCCGGGAAATTTTCCTCAAGAAGCTCTACCAGTTCTTTTTCGGATTCCCGGGGGATCCACCCTTCCAGAACCTTGAAATATGCTGTTTCAGAGCCTTTAAGGGCCTCCCTCTCCCTCTCAATTCGGTTCTCATAAATATCTCCAAGCACACGGTATTCAAAGAGGTTGGGGAGAAAATCCTTACGGATCGCTTCCCGGCAGGAGCTCATCTTCTCTTTTAACCGGCTTACCCTCTTTTCGGCGCTCTTGACCGCTTCCTCAGGGGTCTTATCCTCGGGAAGCCCGGTTCTTCTGAACCCGGCCTCTTCAAGGGCCCGCCGGGTATCCCCTGCCGAATCCCTGAAATAAAATACAGCCTTATGCGGGCCGGCGACAGGAAAAACATAAACGCCCTCTCCTAATTCTCCTGCGGACACGTTCTCAAAAACCCCGATTTCGGCATACAGGGTATCAAATTCGGTATCGGAAGAGCTTACCGGGATCTCCGCGAGTCCCTTAAAGAGCTGCGCCTCCCGCTCGGACTCGGATATGGCGGATTGGGCCTGCTTGATATCCAGGTCAAGTTTCCTGAGTTTCCCGTAATCGGAGGCTATATCGACCTGTTCCTCGATCTCCCTTGCCCGGGAGATAGATACGCGCGGAACCCCGTCCCTGAGCTTTCTGAAAGCCGGCTCGGGCGGAGCGTAACTCTCAACCGTATCAAGTATGAAGGAGATTTTTTCCCAGTTTCCGGTATCCGGATCTGAGGGGGAGCCCTCACCAATTGAGATGAACTCCATCTTTCCCCAGGACTGAACCCCTTCAAGGAGAGCCCCGGCAAGGTTATCCGGGCATATAAGAGAGGCTTTTCGGACTCTGCCGGTGGCCATCAGCTCTTTTTCAGAAAATCTTCAGCGGTCTTTTCCGCTATTTCCGGGACTTTTTCCGAGACTTTCTCAAGCTCCTCAATCTCTTTTTCGGTCTCGGAAGTTATTTTCCCGGTTTCCTTACGGGCCTTTTCTTCGTACATACCCACTTCTTTTTCTTCGGCCTCGGGAAGGGATTCCTCGGTTTCTTTCCATTCCTTTTCGGATTTGACGATAAAATCCCGGATCCTTTTCTCGGCCTCCCTGCGGGCTTTCTCTATATCAGCGGCGGCTTCCTCCTCCGCCTTGCGGATCTTCTCTACTATATCTTTTATCACACTTTATCCTTTCTGATCTTGAACCGGTTTTCGGATAATAAACGCTAGGTATATCTTTAAGACAGATTTTTAATTATAATTCAGGAAGCGGCAGGTGTCAAGGAAAACTTGACATACAGTACCGCATTTAGTTTAATTTATCCGTGAAAAAATCTTCGGAAAAAAGGAAGACCTGATGTTTAGGCCCCAGAACGAAAAAACAGTGCAGTCCCTTTTCCTGGAACATATCCAGCAAGTGGAAGAGAGTATCTCTCACGCCGAAGATACCCTGAAACATTACCTTGCGGGCGAGAGTAAAGAGGCAAGGGAAGCCTCTTACCGGGTTCATCTCTCCGAGGGAGCCGCGGACGGGCTGCGAAGAAAGATAATCGCCTCTATATGCCGCGGGGCCTTTATGCCCGCCGTAGGCAAGGACCTTATCTCCTACCTGGCCAGACAGGACAAGATAGCGGACCGTGCCGAATCTACCTGCGACTTTATCGTAACGCAGACCCCGGAGGTTCCGGAAGGGTGCTGCCGGGATATAGTGAGGATAATAGAAAAAACCTCCTGCACACTGAAGCCCCTTGAGGAGGCCCTGGGTTATTTTTTTACGGATTTCTCCAAAATAAGAGAACCGATAAAACGGGTAAATACGATTGAGGAGGAGATAGACCATCTGTTAAGGGATATCTCGGTAAGGATCTTCGCGGATAAATCAGAAGATCTTGCCCGCCAGCTCCATTTCCACGAGCTTGTCTTTCACCTATCAAGCATATCCGATGTCATAGAAGAAGCCGCCGATATGCTGGACTCAATGGTAGTAAAAAAGAAGATCTAACCCAGTCTCTCGTAAGAAAGCTTTCCCTTATCCAGGGTAAGGAAATCCCCCGGAAAAGAAAACTCAGGCAGGATGAATACCTGCCTTTTCCTGCCGCGGTGCTGAAAACTCTCCTCGTGTCTCAGATGGGTATGTCCGGATATCAGCGCGTCAATATTCCTACTGATGATTATTTTCCTTGCTTCGGCCGCGGCCATAACATTTACGGCCTCGGCCGCGTACTTCCTGTTCTTTCCTACCTGCTTGAAAGTATCGGCTAGGCTGACAGCCGCTCCCACCGGGAGCCTGCTGAATACGAAGAGGGAGATCCGCGAACGTATAAGAGCCTTCCATATCCTGTAACGGATATCCCGCTTCGCAAGCGAGTCCCCGTGACACAGGTGTATCTTCCTTCCCCCGGAGGTTATATCAAGCTCGGGTCCTATGAAACTCACACCCGAGTACCGGCGAAAAGATTCACCGGCTGTAAAGTCGCGGTTTCCGTATATGAAGTATACCTCGTTACCACTCCCGGAAAAATCCTTCAGGGCCCGGAGCCCGGGGTTTGCGGAACAGAGGTCCACCCCAGGGTGTTCGTACCAGTAGGCGAAAAGGTCACCCAGAATGTAAAGCCGTCTGAATTTGCCGTTGATCTTTTCAAGAAAACCCCTGAAACTGCGGTAATGCTCCGGATTCCCGGAGAGTTTCAGGTGCAGGTCCGCGGTAAATACGGCGCTCAAAAGCT
>SLGR01000229.1 GCA_007136585.1 Candidatus Sumerlaeota bacterium
CTCCCGCAGTATAGCTCTTAGCATCACCATATCATCCGGCACGGTTACCTTTATATTTAAAGGACTCCCCTCCACAAAGCAGGGATGTATCCCGGCCTCCTCCGCCACTGAAGAGGAGTCCGTATGATCTGCTCCGCTTTTCCTCTCATATGCCTCAAGTATCTGCCGCCTCCTGTACCCCTGCGGGGTCTGCACAATAAACACTTTCCCCCGGTCCACTCTTCTCAGTTTTCCCTCAACCTCCATTATTTTTACAGTTGATACCGGGTTCAAAGCCGGAACGGCGGAACCTTTTTCAATCATAGTTTTTATAACCCTGTCCACGAGCTCCCCCCGGCAGGCGGCCCTGGCCGCGTCATGAATAAGGACATACTCCGCCGAAGAGGCGTAAAGCGCCTTGAGCACAGATTCCGGGCGGGTCTGCCCGCCCTCTATGATATCAACCTCATGCGGTATAGAAGCCTTAACTCTGAACTCCTCTGTATCTCTTCCGGGAGGAGAGGTCAGTATAACCCTCCCTACAGCCCTGTTACTCAGAAATACGGAGCAGGCAATCCCGGCAAGGGTCTTTCCCTCTATACGTTCGGCCTGCTTCAGGGACCCGAACCTGGCTCCCGACCCCGCACCCATAACAAGAGCGTCAATTGACCCGGGCAAAGACCATCCTCCCGGAAGGTTTCTGGAGAACCGTTGAAACAGTTACCTCCACCTTGCTTCCTATGTAGTTCTTTCCACCGTCAACCACAACCATTGTTCCGTCTTCCAGGAACCCCACCCCCTGGTCGCGGTCACGCCCGCGTTTCAGGATGAAAATCTCCACCGCCTCGCCCGGAAGAAGCTTGGCTTTAAGCGCGTTTGCCAGCTCATTTACGTTAAGAACCTCAACCCCCTGGGCCCGCGCCACTTTATTGAGGTTAAAATCACAGGTTACAAGTTTTGCCTTAAGCTCCTGGCAGAGTTTTATAAGTTTGGCGTCCGTCTGCTCTATATCGGGATAATCCTTCTGGTATATCTTACAGGATATTTTTTTATTTTCTCTCATTTCGTTAACTATATCCAGCGCGCGGCGCCCGCGTTTTCTTTTCTCATCATCAGGAGAATCGGCCGAGGTCTGCAGCTCGGCAAGCACGGGAGAAGGAATAACAAGGGTCCCTTCAAGAAAACCGCAGTTTCCTATGTCAATCAGCCTGGAATCTATGATAGACGAAGTATCTACTACCTTGATCTGCGCATCAGAGAGGCTTCGGCTGGTAAGGCTGAACTCCCTGTCCAGAAGATCCAGCTCGTCTTTTTTTCTCAGGGCTATAAGCATCCCCATATAGGCAAAGACCACACTCATCATAAGGCTGTATCTCTCAAAAGCCCCGGTAACGGGCGGCGAATCAAATAGCGCCGGGATCACGTACTTTAAAAAACTTGCCGCTATAAGCCCGAGAAGGAGACCCATAAAACCCGCCACCAGGTCGTCAAGGCGCACACTCTGTATTAAAAGCTCCGCGGCTATAACCAGCACCGCCACAGCCGTTCCTATAAGTATACCTTTACCGTCGGGAGAAATCTGGAAGTATCCTATGACGGGTCCCGCTATTACAACTATAAGTCTCGCTATATAAATAAACATAATTCTCTACCTCGCAATATTAACTGCTCCAACCTTAATCCCTCAGCCTCCGTCGGAAGCGATGATCTCCTTGATCCGGGAGAGCTGATCTATAAAAATTATCTCCGCCTGCTGCCTTTTTATCTTCCCGCTGCTTCCGGGAATTACAACCGACTTAAACCCGTTCCTGGAAGCGAAAGCATACCTCTCGGCGGCATCCCGGAGACGGCGAACCTCACCCCCCAGCCCAAGTTCACCCATAAAAACCATATTACCAGGGACCGCTATTCCGGATATTCCAGAATAAAGGGCAGTTACGGCCGCAAGATCAGCCGAACGCTCCTGAAGACGGGTAACCCCGCTTACGTTCATGTATATATCCATACCAGAAGCCTTTGCCCCCAGGTACTTTTCCGCCACCGCTGAAAGCATAAGAAGTCGCTCCCTGGAGAAACCGCTCGTGCGACGGAGAGGGTATTCAAAGTAACTTGGGGAGAGAAGAGCCTGTATCTCAGCTGTCACAACCCTTTTTCCGGATTTCACGCAGCAGTATGCCCTTCCGGGAATAACCCGGTTCCTCATACCCGCGTCGGCCCCAGGGTTCTCCGCTTCCGTAAGCCCCCGGCTCCCCAGGGAAAGAAGAAGAAAATCCCCGCAGGAACCAAACCGGTTCTTAACCGCCGAAACTACTCTCTCGTTCCCGTCACCGGGTTCAATATAAAGGACCGCGTCAACCATATGCTCAAGAAGCTTAGGACCGGCCATATCACCCTGCTTGGTTATCTGCCCCGAGAGGAAAAAAACCGAAGAACTGTTCTTGGCCAGCGCGGTTATTTTCTGTCCGCTCAGTTTAACCTGTTTTACGGTCCCGGGGGCCCCCCCGCCGGAAGGATCGGCAACGGCCTGGACCGAATCAACAAATACGGCCTCCGGGGAGAGTTTTCCGGCAAGGATCCTCAGGTTCTCCAAGTTTCCCGAACCCAGGACGGTTATATTCTCACCGTTTATTTTCAGCCGATCAGCGTGTATCTTTATCTGTGAGGGGCTCTCTTCTCCGCTTACATAAAGAACCTTTTTTCCCGAAGAAGCCATCTTTCCGGCAATCTGCAGGAAAAGAGTGCTCTTACCCACTCCCGGAGGCCCTCCGAGCAGTATGACCTCTCCGGGGACAACACCTCCTCCGAGCAGCCTGTCCAAACCCGGAATGCCGGTCTTTATCCTCTCCCGGGAAGAGACCTTGACCCTGGAGAGGGTCTCGGCCCCCGCGTCAAGAAGACCTTCAGATGATGAGGGTTCCTGCCCGAACTCTCCGGACTCCGTGTAAGTGTCCCACTCCCCGCAGGAAGGGCATTTTCCCAGCCACTTCATTGAGACACGGCCGCACTCGGCGCACTCAAAAGACACTATTTTATCTCCACCTCCAGCCCTCCGCGCATCCTTCTCTCATCAAGAATATCCTCCCCGAAAAAGACTGCGTTTATGAACCCGGCGAGTTTGAGCCTGGCCCCCACTCTCATCCAGGGTCTCTCGCGGTTGAAATCAAAAATAGAACCCTCAAACTCTATAAACTCCGATGCTCTCCACCTGGCTCCTACCCCTCCTGATGATCTTATAGCCCCCCCGTATATATCAAGGGGGCCCAGCCCTTTCCCGGCAAGAAGTGTAAGAGAATTTCTTCTCTCTCCGGCAAAAACCGAATCGCTGTCGGGTCCGATATTCTCCAGCCCCACCGAGAAATACCTCCCCCGGGATGCCCGGCGCAGGGTAAGAACCCCGGAGCTTATGAACTCCTCGTCGGTAAGATCATAATAAGTCCCGGCCTCTACTGAACTCTCAAACCCTCCGAACCTCCCGGCGGCCTCCCGCAGCTCCAGAGAAACAGCGTGGATACTCTCTATCGTTTCCCCGACCTGTCTCTCCACTTCCGGGGATGTTATAAATTTACCGGCCGCACCTCGGCCGGACCTGATCTCACCGAGAACTGCCTGAAGTTCATCCATCGCCGCGGCGGCTGTCTCAACCCCGGCGCTGACCTTACTTATCTCCTCCCCGGCCCCTGAAACCACCTCCCTGATATCTCCCGCAAGAAGGCTTATATCCTCAAGGACCCGGGCAAGGTTTTTACCTTCATCTCCCAGGGCGCGCTCCAGGGACTGAGAAACGCTCCTTAACCCGGAAGCGGCTCCGGCTACATCTTCTATAAGCTCGCCGGGTATATCAAGCTCTTCAATTATTACGGCTATCCTCTCAATAGCGTCCCCGGCCCTGGCCGCCACATCCTCCACAAGGGCCTCGTAATCTATGGGGCTCTCTCCCTTTATCGTATCCCCGTCTTCAATAAACGGGGCATCCTCCGACCCCTGGGTAAGGCTCATATATGTGCTGCCTATGAGTCCCATCCTGAGTATCCTGGCCCGGGTATCGCTCCTTATCCTGTACCTGTCTTCGATCCACAAGGTTACCTTTGCCATTCCCTTGTGAAGCCTCATACCGGCCACCCTCCCTATATCAATCCCTGACATCTTCACCGGGGCTCTCTGGGGCAGATCCGAGACGTTGTCAAATATCACATTAAACCGGTATCCTCTCCGGAGAAACGGAACATTACCCAGGTTTACCAGAACTATACCCGCGGATACGAGCACAGCAAGAAAAAGAAGCCCCACCTTGGTCTGGGATCTCATAATACACTCTCCTGTCCGTTCTTTGCCTTCATGGGACCATTCCTGTTGCCTCTTATAAACTGCTTCACGTAAGGATTATCGCTTTTCCTGAAACTTTCGGTATCGTAAGCGGCCACGATCTTGCCTTCGTAAAGCAGCCCTATCCTGCTTGAGACCTTGTATGCTGTTTTAAGGTCATGGGTAACTATTACCGAGGTTACATCCAGCTCTTTCTGCAGCTCCAGGAAAAGATCGCAGACAACATCCGTCGTTATCGGATCAAGCCCGGTAGTCGGCTCGTCGTAAAGAATATATCTGGGACGGGTGGCGATTGCCCTGGCAAGAGCAACCCGGCGGCGCATTCCTATTGAGAGGCTCTCCGGAAGCTTATCCTCCGTCCCGTCAAGCCCCACCATCTCAAGGTACTTCTTTACCATCCGGGATATTTTTTCCCGGCTGTAATCTGTCAGACGCCTCATCCCGAAGGCAACATTATCTCCCACGGTCATACTGTCGAAAAGCGCCCCCCCCTGGAACATCATTCCTATCTGTGTCTGGATCTTATGAAGCTTTTTAGCGGAAAGCTCCGTAATCTCGGTCCCGTCGATATTAATAGTTCCTCCATCAGGCTTCATCAGCCCCGTAAGGTTTTTCAGAAAGACGCTTTTTCCTTCCCCGGATCCTCCCAGGAGGGTAAATATCTCCCGGTCCATTATATCAATATCCAGGCCGTTTAAAACCCATTTTCCTGCCAGGTGTTTTTTTAATCCCCTTACACGTATCATATTATACCCAATGCGTTAAGCAGGACCGTAAGAAAATAATCCGATACAAGTATAAGCACCATTGAAACAACCACCGCGCCGGTAGTGCTCCTTCCCACACCTTCCGCGCCCCCTGAGGTTGTAAGGCCCCTGTAGCAGCTTACCGTAACTATTATGAACCCGAAAAAAAACGCTTTTATCAGACCGTGCGCAAAATGCACTATCTGCAGATGCGAGAGGACATCATTTATATAGACGCTCCCCGGTATCTCAAAGGAGTAGACTGTCACTATATACCCTCCCAGTATCCCTATAAGATCGGCAAACAGAGTAAGGGAGGGAAGCATAATAAGCATTGATATAAAAAGCGGGGTTACCAGATACCTCTCGGGGGTCGTTCCAAGGGTATAGAGAGCATCAAGCTGCTCGGATACCCTCATGGTTCCAAGTTCAGCCGTTATGGAAGCCCCTACGCGACCGGCCACCACCAGGGCGGTAAGAACAGGGCCCAGTTCAAGGACCATCGTAAAAGATACAAGAGTACCCATAAAAACCGGCTGGTTGAAGAGTTTCATAGAGGCCACCCCGCTCTGAAGGGCAAGGACCATCCCAGTAAAAAGCGCGGAGAGCACTACAATCGGAACCGATTCCACCCCCACACGTACCATCTGCTTGAAAAGGTTGTCCAGCCCATCGGGTTTTCTGAACATCCACCCTGCCACATCGGCAAGCATGATGGCGGCCCCGCCAAGACTGTCAGCTGTTTCCAGTATCCTGGTTTTTAAGGAATCAAAGGCCACGGTATACCCTGGGAACCCTGGAACTTATTCCTGTAAGTATTTCGTAGTTAACAGTACCGCATATCCCGGCAAGGTCCTCGGCCGTTACAGAGACTCCCCCGGACGACCCCATAAGAACAGCCTCGTCCCCGGTCCTCACACCGGAAGCAGCAGTGACATCAACCATTATCATATCCATACATACCCGTCCCACTACAGGACACAGGGTTCCGTTTATTATTACCCCGGCCTTATTTGAAAGCTCCCTTCTGTAACCGTCGGCATACCCCGCGCAGAGAGTGGCTATAAGAGTTTTACGGGGAGCCTTCCAGGTTCCCCCGTAACTTATCTTTATTCCTCCGGGAACCTCCTTCAGGAATATAACCGCGCTTTTAAGGGAAAGAACCGGCTTAAACGGGTAATCCTGCCTCCGGACTCCGTCAGGGCAAAGTCCGTAAATCGCAAGGCCGGGGCGTACCATATTAAAACCCGCTCCAGAAGAAGTAAGCATACCGGCTGTATTAAGCACGTGGATATATCTGGGCGGGGATATTTTCTCCAGCATTCTCCTGAAAATACCCAGCTGCTTTTCAGTTTCCCGGAGATCCTCTCCCGCGCAGGCGAGGTGCGTAAATACACCCTCGCACTCCGTATGGCTGAAACCTTTGAGATGGTTCCAGTTATCCGCAGCCGTCTGGGGAGAGATTCCGGTCCTTCCCATACCGGTATCAACCTCAAGATGGAAAAAGACCTTTTTCCCGGAACCTTCGGCAGCTTCCTCAAGCGCTTTCGCCGCCGCCAGGCTCGCGACAACAGGGGTAAGACCGTATTCAATTATTACCCGGAAGTTCTTAAACGGGTATACAGAACCCAGAACAAGTATAGGGGATTTTATGCCGGCTTCTCTCAGCTGCGTCCCCTCTTCTATGGTGGCAACCCCCAGCATTTCCGGGTTTTCAGTCTCAAGGGCCCGCGCGGTCTCAACCGCCCCGTGACCATAGGCGTTTGCCTTGACAACAGGCATCACAGCCGCAGGCGAAACAAGCTCCTTTATCTGCCGGTAATTGAAACGCAGGGCGCCAATATCCACCTCCGCGTACGCGGGTCGCAGCAACCTCTCCACCCGGCTACATCTCCTGCCTTTGGGTAATATCCCTGAACCTGGTATACTCCTTAAGAAAAACCATCTTTACAGTACCTGTAGGTCCGCTCCGCTGCTTCCCTATTATGACCTCAGCCACGTTGTCGTCCGGAACCGCGTCCTGGCCGGAAGCGTAATACGATTTCCGGTAAAGAAAGAGGACCACGTCGGCATCCTGCTCTATGGCTCCCGACTCCCTAAGATCGGAGAGTCTGGGGCGCGCGTCCCCCGTGCGTTTCTCGGGAGCGCGGCTGAGCTGAGACATTGCTATAACCGGAACGTCGATCTCCTTGGCAAGAATCTTCAGGCTTCTTGAAACGTAAGATATCTCCTGTTGCCTGCTCTCGAAATCAGACCCCTTTCCCGGCATAAGCTGTATATAATCCACCAGAACCAGCCCAAGGTCCGGGTATCTCGCCTTTAGGCGCCTGGCGCGGGCCTTCATCTCCAGGGGGGTTATGGAAGGTGAATCATCAATAAATATTCTGGATTCCTTTATCCTTCCGGCAGCGGTTGTGAGGGCGGCCCATTCGCTGGATCCGATATACCCGTCTCTTACCCTCTTCATATCCACCTGTGCTTCGGAGCAGAGTATCCTCATAAGAAGTTCCCTTGCGGACATCTCAAGAGAGAAAATACCTACCGGGATATTTTTCTCAAGCCCGAGGTGCTGGGCTATGTTAAGCCCGAAAGCGGTCTTTCCCATAGCCGGCCTGCCGGCAAGGATTATAAGGTTTCCCCCGTGAAGCCCGGCAAGCATCTTATCAAGTGTTTTGAACCCCGTGGAAAGGCCGGAAACCTCTCCCTCTCTATTACAGATATCCTCAATGGTCTCTATGGTGTCTTCAACCATTCCGGAAAGAGACTTGAAACCTTCGGTAATATTCCTGTTCCGTATGTCAAATACACGCTGCTCAGCCCTGTCCAGGAGAGACTGCGCATTCTCTTCTTCCGAAAAACTTTCAGCTATCACACCGTGGGATACGTTTATCAGTTCCCTCAGAAGGGCCCGGTCCCTGACTATATCCGCGTAATGTCCCACATTGGCGGTTGTGGCTACGCTGTCCATAAGCCACTTCAGGTAATCCGAGGAGCCCACTTCCTCGTACTGCTTGAGCTTTTTAAGCTCAGCGGATACTGTTACAAAATCTATGGCCTCTCCTTTTTCGAAGAGGGAGACCATTGATTCAAATATTTTTCTGTGGGAGGTCCTGTAGAACGAACCGGGAAGAAGCTTGTCCATAGCCGAATGAACGGCGGTCTCATCAATAAGCATAGACCCCAGGACGGCCTGTTCGGCTTCCAGGTCCTGGGGTGGAACCCTTCCCTGGCGGTTATCCGTCATTTCTTAACCACCCATACCTTGCAGGCGGCTTCAACTTCCGGATGAAGTCTGACAGATGCCTTGTAAACCCCCAGTTTTTTTATCGGCTCTTCTATCTCAATATTTTTTCTGTCTATATCAAACCCCGCCTCCTGAAGTTTCACTGCTACATCCATCTCGGTAACAGTTCCGAAAAGACGGTCCTCCTCCCCCGCCTCCATCTCAACAGTAAGAGAAGTCTCCTGTATCCTGGCGGCTGTCTCCAGAGCGGATTCCTTCTCACGCTCCATTTTTTCCTCAATCTGTCTTCTCAGCCCCTCAACCCTGTTCGCGTACCGGGGCTCATCCGGCCAGGCATACCCCCCGGGGAAAAGATAGTTCCTGGCATACCCCGGCGCCACCTCAACCCTCTCTCCGAAACTCCCAAGTTTATCAATATCCTTCTTAAGTATCACTTTCATTTCACCGCCTCCGGTTTTCTTTTCCTGAAATCAAACCATACATCCAGTATACCTGCCGCCGTAAAGAAATACGCGCCCCTAAACAGTATAATAAGCCCCGCTATCAGAAACCATTTTACCGCCGGAGAAAAACCCAGTCCTCTGAAAAAAACCAGGATCAGGGCAACCCCGTTGATTAAGTAACCCGCCAGAAGCACAACCGCCGCGTTTGAAGCCGCGACATGAAGATACTCCGAAAACTGCAGCCGGGTTCCGGCCGCAAAGACCGCACCCGCCACCAGAAGCAACCATATAAAACTCTCCGGCATCCTGAATGACTCCGCCGGGGGCACCCCCATTTTAGATATTTTCAAACTAACATCCCGGCACAAGAGCCATGACCCCGCAAACGCCGCGGCGATAACCAGACCGGTAAAGTTCTCCCTGAAAAAAACTATATTGCGGAGGATATGTCCCTCAACCCCCTCAATAAACACGGAGGTGAACCGGTGGTCATAATAAGCGCCTATGCTCAGAGCTCCCAGGGCGCGCAGCCTGCCGGCAAGATGCCCCGCCAGGGGTTTCCCTGAAAAAACGCTCCAACCCCTGGAAAAAACCATAAAAAGAACCGTCCATACACCAGCGGAAGCGGCAACCCTCCCAGCTGGCTTAAGCCTGGTCCTTTCCAGAAAAAGAAACCCGGCGGCAAAAACGGCAAAAAGAGCAAAAAGAAAAAAGGACCCCTCCCATCCGATCAGGTATCCTGCCGCAAGAGCCGCCGCGGACCAGGATAAAACAGCCGGGATAACCTCTCCTTTTATCAGCATCACAAGCTGCGGAGAAATAGCAAGAAAAACAGCAGAAGCGGCAGCGGCAGCCGTCACAGGTGAAACAGGAACAAGAAGAAAGGCCAGGGCGGAGACTGAGGCGAAAAAAACCGAAAAAAGAACCGCTGTCAGCAGCTTTTTCGGGTCAGCCACTTTCCGGCTTACCTTGTAAAAGGCAGAAGGGCCAGGTTTCTTGAACGCTTTACAGCCCGGGAAACTTCCCGCTGGTGACGCGCGCAGTTACCGGTAAAAGACCGCGGCAGAAGTTTGCCCCTGCGGTCAATAAATTTCTCAAGAAAACCCGGTTCCTTGTAATCCACCTCTGTATCGTACCTGCATAGTTTACATCTGGTCTTAGCTGTCATATATTCATACTCCCGAATTAATAATACGCTCTGCGTTTAATACGATCCCGTCCGTTAAAAGGGGATCTCCTCGTCTTCTTCCCCGGATGCGTCAAACCCGGCAGTATCCTCCTTTACCGGTTCATGGCTCCGAATATCATTATCCTGTTCTTCTTTCCCGGACTGACCGCTGCCGCCAGAGGGAAGGAACTGCACGGTCCGGGCCACGACCTCCAGTTTTGACCGGGTATCTCCTTCAGGTGTCTCCCACCTGGACTGGGAGATGCGCCCTTCAATATGCACACCGCGACCTTTTGAAAGGTATTTATCGCAGTTCTCGGCCTGATTACCCCATACTGTCACCGGGATAAAATCAGCGGCTTCAACCCACTGGCCTGAATTCTTATCCTTGTACCTGCGGTTTACGGCCACCTGAAGGGTGGCTACCGCGCTTCCAGAAGGCGTATACCTGAGTTCCGGATCCCTGGTCAAGTTTCCCATAATAACAACAAGATTGGCGCTTGCCATAACGTTTTCCTCCCGGGTAATTTACCCTTCCTCTTTTTTTACAATAATGTGCCTTATATACCTCTCGTCAAGACGGTAGTGTCTGGTCAGTCCTTCTATACCGGAAGAGGGCGAGCTGAAATGGATACAGTAATACCCGGCAACCTCGTTCTTTTTCACGGGGTAGGCCATTTTCTTGTCTCCCATCTCATCAACTGACCCTATCTCCCCGCCGGCGGCGGTTATAAGGTCTTCAACTGATTTCAGGCTGTCGGCTCTCTCCTCCTCTGAAAAGGCGGCAGGCACGGCAAAAACGGTCTCGTAGGCTGGCATATTGAACCTCCTTTACGGTCCTAAGCATAATACTTCCTAGGGCTCTCTCCCTGAGAGCAAAGGATTTTAACTTTGTGGATTATATCAAAATCACCAGGGGGGCGCAAGTGAGAACTTGCGGGTCAGCGCGAAAATAAAATCTCAACAATATCTCCGTCGCGGACCGGTGAATCCCGGCCTTCAGTTCGAATCTTTCCCTGTTTTTTGAGCAGAGACATATCAAACCCCGTATTCGCAAGATCGGCGTAATTGTATACCAGGGCCCTTATAAACCCTTTCTGCATATCGGTGTGAACCTTACCCGCGGCCTCGTAAACCGTGGCCCCATCCCGGATTATATGCCCTCTTATCTCTTTCCCCCCCGCCGCGGTAAAAAAGAGTATCCTGTTTAATATACCAAGGACCTTTTCAAGTAGGGTGTCGGCCCCGGACTCGTGCCCGGGAAGTTCATTCAGGAACACTTCGCGCTCGGTTTCCGGAAGTCCCAGGAGTTCAAGCTGGTATAGGACATCTATGCAGACCTCCTTTCCGGTATAACATACGGGAGGCGCGCTGCCCGAGTTTACGTTAAAGACCCTTATGCAGGGTTTAGGCGTTATCAGCACACCTTCCTCGTCCGGAGGGGGGACCTGCCGGCGCTGCAGCATATCCCGGGCATCCTCCCAGTACCGGTTTCCGGATCCGGACTCAACCCGCCTCCGGGCTATCTCAAGATCGGCCAGGAAAAGCTCAGTCTCCAGAAGCTCTATATCACCCCGGATATCCCCTGTGGAACCTTCGCACTCCGGAACCCTGCCGGATTCAAAGGCCCTCACCGTGTGTATAACCGCCTCCGCTGTCCGGATATGTGACAGAAACTGGTTCCCAAGTCCTTCGCCGGAGGAGGCCCCCGGGGCAAGACCCGCTACATCAAGGAAAGTCACCGCCGGAGGGGTTACCCGGGCTGAGGGATAGAGCCTTTTAAGATCATTGAGCCTGGGGTCATCCAGCTTCGCGACACCCGTATTGGGTTCAATCGTACAGAAAGGATAGCAGGAACTCTCGGCCCCCCCTCCCGTAAGCAGGTTAAAGAGAGCTGATTTTCCCGCATTCGGGAGCCCGATTATCCCGCAGTTCACTTAAAAGAGTCTTACCAGGAAAAGATGGATTTCCTGTATAACCCCGCTGAATACAAGAGAAACGACTGCCATAAGTTTCAGGAGTATATTAAGAGAAGGGCCCGAGGTATCCTTGAACGGATCCCCCACCGTATCTCCTATAACTGTGGCCTTATGGACATCCGAACCCTTGCCTCCAAGGTTTCCCTCCTCCACCCACTTCTTGGCGTTATCCCAGGCCCCTCCCGAGTTGGAGAGGAAAAGAGCCAGCGGAACCCCCGATATAAGGCTCCCCGCGAGGAACCCTCCCAGGGCCTCCATCCCGAGGATTATACCTACAGCCACGGGAAGCGTCACGGCAAGGATACCGGGCATTATCATTTCCCTGAGGGCCCCGCGGGTCGTAATATCCACGCACCTCTCGGAATCGGGTTCGGCCTTCCCGTCCATAAGCCCGGTTATTTCCCTGAACTGTCTCCTCACCTCCTCAACCACGCTGTAGGCGGCGCGCCCTACGGCGTTCATTGTAGCCGCCGAAAAAACAAACGGCACGACTCCTCCTATGAACATCCCCGCGACAACACCGGGTTTAAGAACGTCTATTATACTTATCCCGGCAGTGGCCGCATAGGCGGAAAAAAGTGCCAGAGCCGTAAGGGCCGCCGAGCCTATGGCAAACCCTTTTCCAACGGCGGCCGTGGTATTTCCCACAGCGTCAAGGGCCTCGGCCCGCTGGCGCACATCTCCACCCATGGCTGCCATCTCCGCTATCCCCGCCGCGTTATCGGCTATAGGCCCGTAGGCGTCTACGGCTACCGTCATCCCGGTAATGGAGAGCATCCCTATTGCGGCAAGGGCGACCCCGAAAACTCCGGCAGCCGCGTAGGCTATTACTATGGCAACGGATATAGCCGCAAGAGGGATGGCCGTTGAGAGCATCCCTGTAGCGGTCCCGGCTATTATGTTTGTCGCCGGACCCGTCTTTGAAGCCTCGGCTATCTTGTGCACGGATTTACCCGAAGTATAGTACTCAGCGGCGTTTCCGACCGTAATACCCGCTGTAAGTCCTACAAGGACAGCCCAGAAGGGACTGAAATCGGTATACCAGTAATTTGATATGAAAAAAGTCCCGATCAGAAGGACAACCCCGGAGACAAGCATACCGCAGTTAAGGGCTTTCTGCGGCTTGGAGGTCTGCACACGGACAAAAAACACCCCTATTATAGAAGATATTATCCCCCAGGCGGCGAGAAGAAACGCAAGCATGGCACCGTGGGAATTGCCGGCAGCCATAGCGATTACCAGAGCCGAGATCACAGCACCCACATAAGATTCAAAGAGATCCGCTCCCATACCCGCGACATCCCCGACGTTATCACCTACGTTATCTGCTATGACAGCCGGGTTGCGGGGGTCATCCTCGGGTATACCGGCCTCCACTTTACCCACAAGGTCCGCTCCTACATCGGCCGCTTTTGTATATATTCCGCCTCCGACGCGGGAGAAAAGAGCAACCGAAGAGGCACCCATACTGAACCCTATTATAAGCTGTACGGCCTGATTTAAGGCCTCTGCCGGGGAAAGCTCAAAACCTATTATCCGTATGAGCAGAAGAAATACAGCGGCAAGCCCGGTAAGCCCCAGACCCACCACGCTCAGCCCCATTACCGCTCCCCCCGGAAAGGCTACCCGGAGACCCTCAGCGATACTCTTGGAACAGGCCTGGGCGGTCCTGGCGTTAGCCGCGGTAGCCACCCTCATCCCTATATAACCGGCCAGTATGGAGCAACCGGCCCCTATGAGAAAAGCCAGAGTGCTTAAGGGGCTTATGGCGAAAAATATTATAACCGCAAGAATCAGAACAAAAACAAGAATCCACGTGTACTCCCGTTTAAGGAAAGCCATCGCTCCCTGCTGGACCATCCTGGAGATCCTGCGCATCTCCTGGGTTCCGGGATCGGAGTTAAGGACGCTCCTTGCGATAATACCCACAAAAACCATAGCCAGCAAACCGCAACCCAGCGCTATCCAAATAGAACTTAAATCTCCAGCAAACATCATATCTCCTTTCCTTCCGGCAGGGCTCTTGCCACCGGAAACTCAAAACCTTCCGGGGTAATGATCCCCCCGGAGAACACAAATTCCAACGCCTGGTTAACTGAGACCGGAAGAACCCTGACCTCGTCTTCCGGAATTATTATAACAAACCCCGTAGTGGGGTTCGGGGTTGAGGGGACAAATACCGCCGCTCTTCTTTCCCCTGTATCCGTTCTCATCCTGTTAGTGACAAAAACGACCGTATGGACTCCCCTGCGGGGGTACTCTATGAGAGCGACCTCCTTGAAGGATTTCTTATTTACAAACATCATATCGGTTACTTTCCTAATAGTACCGTATATTTTTGAGGCTACCGGGGTTCTCTTGACTATCGCTTCAAGCCACGAAAGAACGGCCCTGCCTATAAAATTCCTGGCAAAAAGGCCTACACCCCATATAATAAGCAGCGTAAGCAGGGCGCTTATCAGCATCTGCACCCCGGTGGGAAGAACGGATACGGGTGGAATATCCTCAAAGAGCGGCAGGAACTGTCTGCCGAAAAAACTGAATACGGACCCTATTATCCAGAAAGTAAGGCCCAGGGGAAGTATCACCACAAGCCCGGTTATAACCCGGCTGCGGAAACCGCCTGAAAGTTTTCTCATGAGTTGTACCTGTTCATGGCCTCACGGGGGCCGTTATTTATATAGCACTCAAGGAGGTTGCGGCAGTCGATAAGCATATCCCCTACCTTTTCAAGTTCAGCCTTTTTAAACTTTCCCAGAACATAGGCGGTCTTGTCGGGTTCGTCAGCCCCTCCGACACCCATCCTGAGCCTGGCGAATTCCCGGCTCCCCAGGTGCTCAATTACTGAGGATATCCCGTTATGTCCCCCCGCTGAACCGGAAAGCCTAAGGCGTATTTTTCCCAGCGGCAGATTGAAATCATCGCAGGCTATGAGAAGGTCCTCTATCTCCGCCTGCTTATCTTCCATAAGTTTCCTGACAGCTCTCCCGCTGCGGTTCATATAGGTCATTGGTTTTACGGCGGTAAAATCAGGGTGCTCGGAATAAATATAGGTTGAAGACGGGGCGGCCCTGAACCCCTTCCCTCCGGTCACCGTATCGGCAAGCATAAACCCGAGGTTATGTCTTGTCAACAGATACCCGGCTCCGGGGTTACCAAGCCCCACAAGGTAAACCCTGCCCAACCTTCACTCCCCGGGTGCTTCTTTATCTTCTTCCTCTTTATCCGGCTCGGGTTTTTCTTTTTTCTCCTCTCCGGGTTCCGGCTCTTCTTCCTCACCCTCGCGTCCTATGATCTCAGGCTCTTCCTCTTCAGCCGGCTCTTCCTCCTCCTTGATCTCCGTGGGCGGAACAAGGTTCACGACAAGCGATTCGGAATCCTCCAGTATCTCTACTCCGTCAGACTTGGGAATATCCGAGACTTTGAGGTGATCCCCCACATTCAACTCGGAGACATCAAGAACAAAGTTATCAGGTATATCTCCCGGCAGACAGCTAACCCTTATCTCGCGTATAATATGTTCAAGGACACCGCCTTCTTTCTTTACACCGGGCGGGTCCCCTTCCACCTCCACAGGTATCTCCACCTCCACTTTCTCGGTCATCCTTATCTGACCGAAATCAATATGAAGTATATTCATACTCAGCGGGTGAACCTGTATCTCCCTGATAATGGTGGTAACAGGTTTCTTTCCGCCCACTTTCAGTTTTATAAGAGCGTTCTCGCCGTGCTCGGTAGATATGGCCTGTCTGAGCTCGCTGTCATCAACTATTACAGGGGTATTCTCTACATCAGGGCCGTAAAGTATAGCCGGTATCTTCCCGTCTCTCCGTATATCGTTGAGCCTTTTCCCTGAAAAATCCTTCCTTTTCTCAGCCGAAAGTTTTATCTCTTCACCCATATTATTCTCCTTTTTTTTCTTAAAGTAACCCGGATGTGATACCGGTTTACATACCTTTCAACCGGGGTGTAATTATTTAACCCTTACCCCGGCACACGGCTTAAACAAATAGCACGCTTACCGAGGTTTCCTCGTGTATGCGCCTTATTGCTTCTCCCAGAAGCCCTGCCACCGATAAAATTTTCATAAAAGGGAGTCTCTTATCATCCGGGATACATATTGTATCGGTTATCAGAAGCTCCGATATAGGAGATTTCTCCAGTCTTTTTATAGAGTCTCCCGAAAGAACGCCGTGTGTAGCCGCGGCCGAAATTTTCTCCGCTCCGTTTTCCTTAAGAGCGGAGGCCACAGCGGCAAGGGTGCCGGCTGTATCTATCATATCATCAAGAATAAGCACCTCCCGTCCCTCCACATCACCGACGACGTGATAGACCCTGGCGACGTTGGGCTCCGGGCGGCGCTTATCCATCACGGCAAGCGGCGCGTCAAGTTTCTTTGCCAGTTCCCGAGCCCTCTCAACCCCTCCCGGGTCCGGGGCTACTACCGTAAGGTTCTTTTTATCGGTTCCGTTTAAGTAATCCATCATTACGGGTATAGGCAGAAGGTTATCCACCGGACAATCAAAAAAACCCTGTATGGGCCTTGCGTGTATATCCATCACCAGGACCCTGTCGGCTCCGGCCGATTCAATAAGGTTGGCCACCATCTTGGCGGTTATGGGGACCCGGGGGCTCTCCTTTCTGTCCTGTCTGGCGTAACCGTAGTAAGGAATTACAGCTGTTATCCTTCCCGCGGAAGCCCTCTTTAAGGCATCAATCATTATCAGAAGTTCCATAAGGTTGTGGTTTACCGGCGGGCAGGTGGATTGTATCACAAAGCAATCCGCCCCCCTGGCGGACTCAAGTATCTTCACCCGGCACTCCCCGTCCGAGAAAGCCCCCACAAGCGCCTCTCCCGGGGGTATATCCAGGTAGCTGCAAATCTTTCCCGAAAGTTCAATATTGGAGTTTCCTGAAAATATCTTCAGTTCATTGCGCATAAAATCAACCTTCTTTTTTCTCTTCCAGAACTTCGCCGGCTTTCCTGAGCTGCCCGGGTGTATTTACCCCCTGCACCAGCTCCCAAGGGCAACTCATCCCGCGTACCGTAAGGCCGTTTTTTATAACAACCTCGGGAAGATCCGTAAGATAGTACTCCCCCTTTACCGGGGATTTCCCTATCTCATCCAGGAACTTCTCAAGCCCGCTGCGTTTTATGCAGTAGACCCCGCTGTTTACAAGGTCAACGCCCTTTTCCGCTTCCGAAGCCTCTTTCTCCTCTACTATCTTTCTAACCCTGCCCTTTTCCGTTATAACCCGCCCGTAACCCGAAGGGTCGGGGGCCCGGGCCGTGAGAACAGTCATATAGGTTCCTTCTTCCCGGTTCTTATTATATATCTTCCTGAAGACCTCCGGGGGAATAAGGGGTATATCGGCGCAGGAAACCAGAACCTCCCCTTCCGGAAAACACCCGGGGAGCGCTTTCTTAAGGGCATCTCCCGTTCCCAGAGCCTCTTTCTGCAGGGCGTTAATACATCCCAGGCGCCGGGCCTCCTGCTCGACATCGCCCCCGCCTGTAACCGCGATTATTCTCTCAGCCGGAACACGCCGCGCAGATTCCACCACCCTCTCAAGCATACTTTTCCCTGATATCTTTATCAGCGGCTTGGGGACGGGGGATCTCATCCTGACCCCCTTTCCCGCGGCCAGGATCACAAAACTAAGTTTACTCATACCCCTGTTTTCCGAACATCAGTAGCGTATTATATAAAAAAGGCTCCCGGTTTTCAATTTCCGCCCGCGGCGCGTTTCACGCTCCCCGAACCGGCTGAGAACAATCCGCTCAACGCAAAGAAAACCGAACCCGCAAGGACAATGGCCGGACCGGCGGGTATATCCATAGCATATGAGACCGTCAGTCCGGAAAGAAGCGCCGCCTCGGAGAAAATAACGCTTATGAGTATAAGCTGCTTAAACCCTCCCGCGACAAGTTTTGCCGAAGAGACCGGTATTATAAGGAGCGCGCTCACCAGAACCACCCCCAGTATCCTTATCCCAAGAACGACCGCGCAGGCAAGAAAGATATTCATGGCCAGGCGGAGCGGCTCCACCCTTACTCCCCCGGAATGGGCCAGCTCATTATCAAGAGACATAAGGGTGAGAGCCCGGAGGTTTCTGAATATAAAGACAAGTATAACAACCCCGAGAACCGCTATAAGCAGAAGATCGGAGTTTCTTATAGCAAGTATATTCCCGAAAAGAAAGCTTATGAGCTCCGGCTGATACCCGGGCCTTCTGCTTATAAGGAAAACCCCCAGGGCCATTCCGAAGGCAAATATTATCCCTATTGAAGAGTCGGATGAGACTCCCAGTCGCCTTTCAAGAAAGTATATAACCGCCGCAAATATTATAGCTGAGATAAGCGCCGTAAACATCGGGTCCATTGAAAAGAGAAGCCCGGCTGCCGCCCCCGAGAGGCTCGCATGGGCTATACCGTCGGCAAAAAAAGCCATTTTTCTCAGAACAACAAAGACCCCCAGAACCGCCAGCAGCGCCGCAAGTATCACCCCGGCGCAGAAGGCCCTGCGCATAAACGGGTAGTAGAGCATTCCCTCAAAAACGCTAATGGCTGTGCCCCCTCATTACAACATCCTTGCCGTAAAGACGGGAAAGAAGCTCCCTTGTAATGGATTCTTTAGGCGTACCGTGACAGTATATATCCCGGTTAAGACATATGACGCGGGTTGCGTACTTATAAACCATATTTATCTCGTGGGTTATAACAAGGGATGTTACCCCCCGGGAGGCGTTCTGCTTCTTTATTATATCATAAAACCCGGACTCCCCCTCAAGGTCGACCCCGGCCGTAGGTTCGTCAAGAAGGAGGATATCCGGAGACCCCATAAGGGCGCGGGCCATAAGGACCCGCTGGAGCTGTCCTCCGGATAGGCTCCCTATCAGTGAGTCCTTCCTTCCGAGCATCTCCGTATCGGAAAGGCTTCGCTCAATGAGACCCGTATCGGGCCCCCTCAGGGAAAGAGAAAGAAACTCCCTGACCCTGAGCGGAAAACTCCTGTCAAATGAGAACCTCTGCGGAACATACCCCAACTGCCCCAGGGCTTTTTTAGTGGGAGATCCCAGAACCCTTATGCTTCCATCGAAGGGTATGAGTCCCAGGATAGCCCGAAACAGCGTGGTCTTTCCGGCGCCGTTGGGGCCTATGACGGCAACAATCTCCCCCGGTTCCAGCTTAAAATTTATATCCCTGAGTATACTCAGGGAATTAAACCTGACATTAAGGCCTGAAATTTCAATCGCCGGGGTTCTTGTTTTCAAGGTCTTCCCTCAGCGTTCTTGCGTTATAAATCATCATCCCGGTGTATGAGTCCCGTCCGTCTGCGCCCCCGAGAGGATCAAGGATTCCCAGCCTCAGCCCGGTATCTTCCACGAAAGGTTTAAGAACCTCCATAGAGAACTGGGGTTCGGCAAAGACCGCCTCCACCCCCCTATCCGCCGCCATCGCGTAAAGCTCTCCCATATGGCGGGGACCCGGCTCGCTCCCGGGGGATATCATAAATACGCCGGCGATATCAAGGGAGTACTCCCGCGCGAAGTACTTCCAGGAATCGTGGAAGACGATGAACGGTTTTTCTTTTACAGGCGCCAGAATATCCCTTAAAAGACTTCCGGTTTCCGAGAGTTCATCCAGGTAGAGCTCCAGGCGCTTCTCATAGTAAGAGGCGTTTCCGGGGTCAAGCGCAGAAAGATATTTTTTTATATTAAGAGCCATAACGGAAGCGTTTTCAATACTTAGCCAGTAATGCGGATCCGCCGTCCCGCCGGATCCGGAGCACGCCTTTTCCACGTGGGTATCTCCGGAACAGGAGACCCCGGAATCTTTCAGGCGGATATGTTTATGAAGCGGATAAACCTCTATACTGGAAGAAGCGGCGCGGGCAAGAGAGAGAGCCCACTCATCCAGTCCCGCTCCAATTGAAAACACGGCACTTGCCCCTGAGAGACGTTTTATATCGGAAGGAGAGGGTTCAAAGGTATGGGGAGTTGCCCCGGACCTGAGAAGAAGGAGCGTCTCGGCCCTGTCTCCGGCTATGTTTCGGGTTATATCGTAAAGGGGAAATACCGTGGCAGCCACCTTCAGGTCCCCGGTATAACCGGAACCGCTGCCGCACCCCGGAAAAAAAATCAGCATAAGCGGCAGTAATATAAAGTATACGCTCTTCACCTTAGTAGTTTTTATATCCTTTTTGACTGAAACCTGCCGGAACTTTCAGGAACACCTGTCTTGGGAAGTAAATATAGAAAATATGAAGGGCATTTGCAAGAAAGGACGCCCTTAAAACGAAACTCTTATTCTTCTATCTTAACCAGAGTTCCGGTATCCACAAGGTCAAAGAGCTCTATGACGTCCCGGTTGCGCATACGTATGCATCCGCGGGAGGCAGGGCTTCCTATGAGACCCTCCTCATGGGTTCCGTGTATATATATGTACCTCCTGAAGGTATCAACATCTCCCCCTCGGTTTATCCCGGGTTCAAGCCCTTCAAGACGGAGTATGCGCGTGGTTATTGCGTCTTCCCCGGTCTTAACCGGATCGGTATGTATCTCCGCCACCCTCCCGGTATCTCTCCGGCCGACAAAGACGGTCCCCGATTCGGCACCGTCACCTATAAGGGCGGAGACCCTGTGAAGCCCCAGGGGGGTCCGGTATGAACCTATGCGGTTACCTGTGCCCTTTTTTGCGGTAGAGACCGGATACTCCCGCACCGCCTCTCCTCCTTCATAAAGAAAAAGTCTCTGGCGGGATACGGAAACCCTGATTTTTTTATCTTCCGGGGAGGCAAAACCCGTATCAAGAAGAAGGGCCGGGTCAATTCTTCTATTTCCCCACTGAACACCCCAGTGAAGATGAGGACCGGTGGCCCGGCCCGTCATTCCGACCTCCCCTATTTTATCCCCTTTCCGCACCTCCGCACCCTCCTCCGCTTCTATTGTGCTCAGGTGCAGGTACAGGGATACGAGGCCGTGACCGTGCCCCAGCATTACAAACCTGCCGTTATAGAAAAAATCCCCCGTAAGAAGGACCCTGCCGTCACCCATAGCTTTCACCGGCGTACCCTCCGGAAGAGCTATATCTATGCCGTTATGGGGCCTTCCTTTGACCCCGTCCAGTATCCTGACGCTTCCGAAAACGCCCGTGATCCTTCCCCCTAAAACCGGACGAATAAAACCGCTCCTGTAATATGGCGTCTGTATATTTTTTGACTCTTTAAGGGCGCGCCGGTACTCTTCCCTTTCGGAGATAACCCTCTCCAGGTCTTCATCCCTGAGAACCACGTGCCTGTCCTGGAGCCCCCTTACATGCTGGGTGTGGTACTCCCTTTCTTCAAGAAAAAGTTCCCTTCTGTACCGCCGGTTATCCGGAAAGAGAACCTCTATGATACGCTTTCCTTCCTCATCCCGGTCAAACCCCGCCGTAAAAAAACCGTCCTCCAAATCAAGAGGAGCCCCGTCAAGAAGGACCTTTTCGGCTTCGGGGACCCGCCCGAGTATTAAACCTCCGGGGCGGGCGTTTCCATAAATACGCACCTCTCCGTCACTTCCGGAAAAAGCTGCAGGTGGATTAAAGAGAGGCGAAACGGCCGCCGCGATAAACAGAATTTTTACTATCTTTAAATTCAACAAAACTTCATCCTTTCAGGATTCTTTAAATTATGTTAAGACAGAAACCAGGTTTTTTTCAACCCCGACAATATATTCTTAGAATCTGGAATCACAGACCTGCGCCGCTTTTTATTTTTAATTTATTATCATGTGCGTCCAAAATAAAAAGTTGAAAGAAGCCTAATCACTTCTTTATAATGGTTTCAATGAGAAGTTGGAACCATGTCGACATCGTCGGTAAAGAAGGAGGATTAGGCTATGAGTAAAAATGGTACATTATTAGGTCAAATGTTGCAAATGTTTTCGAGATATGAATTTCAAAAATACGTAAAAGAGACCGGAACGGAATATCATTCAAAAGGCTTCAGTTCCTGGAGCCATTTTGTTTCGATGTTATTTGGACAGCTTGCCGGCCAGGACAGTCTGCGCGGGATTGAAGCAGGCCTGGCATCACACGGTAAAAGCCTGTATCATTTCGGGATAAAGCCGGTATGCAAATCGACATTATCATATGCAAATGAACATAGGACTCATGAACTGTTTGAGAAGTTGTTTTTCGGGATGCTGTCCAAATGCCAGCCAGTGTCTCCGAAACATAAATTCAGGTTTAATAATCCGCTGTACAGTCTGGATGCTACCGTCATAGATTTATGCTTATCATTATATGACTGGGCAAAGTTCCGTACTACAAAAGGAGCGGTAAAACTGCATATAAAACTTAATCATGCGGGCTATATACCCACATTTGCTGTTATGACTCCCGGGAAAGATAATGATAAGAAAGTAGCGCCTACAGTTCCGTTGGACACCGGAGATGTAGTAGTCTTTGATAAAGGCTATACAAACTTTGAATGGTATAGGTCTCTAGACGATAGAGGGATATATTTTGTAACCAGGTTACAGAAGAATGCCAAGTATAAAGTTGTAGAACGAAGGACTACAAAGAAACTGAAAAATATCACGTCGGATCAAACCATTGAGTTAGCCGGTTTCTATACGAAACAGAAATATCCGGGTAAATTACGGCGGATACGTTCTATAGATCCAGAGACAGGTACCAAAATAATTCTGCTTACAAATAATTTTAAGTGGTCAGCAAAAACCATTGCGTCGATTTATAAAGACCGCTGGCAAATTGAACTGTTTTTTAAATCATTAAAGCAGCAATTGAAAGTAAAAAGCTTTGTCGGGACATCGAAAAATGCGCTGTTATCGCAGTTATGGATCGCCTTAATAGCGTATCTGCTTTTAAGTTATTTGAAATTTAAATCAAAGTTTGCCTGGTCCATATATACGCTGTGTTCTATATTGCCGACAAACTTATTTACAAGAAGAAATCTTTGGGATTGGCTGAATGCTCCTTTTAAAGAAAAGAGCGATTCTTCAATGGAATTGTTACAGCAGAGTTTTAGCTTTGGTTAATTTGGACAGCAATGATTAATAATATACATTTAAGGATGGGAACTTCCGATACATTTATATATAAAGAGATTTTTATTGATAAGGTTTATAAAAGATCCCTGAAAAACATTTCACCAGATTCCATTATTATTGATATCGGCTCTAATATCGGGTTATCATCTCTCTTTTTTGCTCCGTATTGCAAAAAAATCATTGCTGTAGAAGCAGCGCCTGATAATTTTGAACTTTCTTTATTGAATATAAAGGCTTCAGCGTATAATAATAAGATTAGCTGCTTAAATTTTGCGTTATGGTCAACCTCTGATATATATCTTCAATTACAAAACTGTAATACTCAGAGACATGCCCCTAAAATAAAAATTTCTCCGAATAATAACAACTCAACCGGGATTAAAACAGTAACATTAAGAGATATACTTAATTCTTATCAATTGAGTTACTGTGATTTTCTAAAAATGGATATTGAAGGAGCGGAATTTGAAGTTTTATTAACCGACCCCGATATACTGGACAGTATCAACAGTATAATTATGGAGTACCATCAGGATATAACAAATAAATATCATTATACAGATCTAATCAACCTAATTAAAAGTAAATATAATGAGGCTCTAATTGAGCCGGATAAAAATAATATTACAGGCCTGATATTTGCCAGCAGATATGGGTCGACAAAAAATATGGTTCCCCGGGCTGGACGGTGTTGATAACAGGTTTTACATAATATTGGGATTGACTTTTGTTTACCCGTTATGGGCTAAACATCTACACTTTTTTAAAACTTCTTCTATTGATATTGCAAATGTTTTTTTCTTAACGAAAGATTCAGATGGCAATCCCAGGGATAGCATTCCCACAACTTCACCGTTTATACTATCCACAACAGGGCCGCCGGACATGCCTTTCTGGCCTTCAAAAGATAATTCAAATCCCCCAATGCCCTGCATTTTTATATTTTCCGCATATATATTAAAAGTTATTCTTTTTTTCAAAGTCCCGCTCTCATCTTTAATCGCTTTCGCTAAGTTTGCAGACTTAATTATAAATTCTGAATTACGCCACTCTGCATCTACGGAGGGCATAATATTACCCCGATGTCCTATGCCTGAAACTTTCATTCCGGGAACCGCGTTTCCGCGAGGTTTATATGCATGAATATTTGTTATTGACTCTTGAAAATTGATGATCGTTGTATCAATTTCTGGATGAAGTGAAATTATTTCTCTTTTGATGCGGCCAACAAAGCCTTTTCTTGAGATTATCCAAATCAAAGCATTTTTAAATCCAGTATTAGATCTGAAAGTCTCCTCATTTAAGCAATGATGAGCCGTGATAGCAGTTCGGGAATCAATGAAAAACCCGCTTCCACCGATTCCCCCACTTAGTGAGGAGTCGCCTGGATTAGATGATGTAAAATATTTTCTGTAATTTCGAAACAGTTCTTTGACAAAAAGAGTGGGCCATTGCTAACCTTTTTAAGTAAGCAAACCTAAAGGAGGTTAAGCAAATGGCCCAAAAAGAGA